>LR026962.1:1828105-1832405 GCA_900498215.1 uncultured Paludibacter sp.
TTGGCAACAATATCTTTTTTGTCGTTTAGTTTCTCCTTTACTCCTTTCAGAGTAAGTTTTTGTTCTTCAATTAAATACTTAATTTGTTTGATAGTTTGAATGTCTTCATTTGTATAGAACCGCGTCCCTTTATCATTCCGTTTTGGTTTAAGCTGTTTTATTTCTTTTTCCCAAAAACGGAGATTCGACAAATTTAACTGAAACATTTCAGCCACTTCTGAAATTGAATAATAGATTTTTTCCATAAATTAGAAGAGTTTTATCTTTTTCTTATTTTCAAACGCTGACCTTTTAATATTTTTGATTTTTTACCCATATTATTCCATCTCTTTAATTGAGCTACGGTTACGTGATATTTTTTTGCAATTCCTCCCAATGTTTCACCTCTNTTCACCGTATGGTACNTAAATCCACTTCTACTTGTTTTTGCCGATGATCGTTCATAACTTGAGGATGTATTAGATGCTAACGTTGTTTCATCNCGTCTTGAATTAAAAATATCGGATTTATATGCAATTATTTCTTCCCTTTTGTCTATAAACTGATTTGCATAATTCATAGGCAAACATATAGAATAGGGCTTAATATCNCCGGGAACAATATCTCTNTTATATTGNGGATTTAATAANCGAAGTTCTTCTACAGGCATTTTCAGTACAGAAGCAATCTGTTCAAAGTAAATACGGCTNTGAACAATTATGGTATCTGTCATAGAAGGAAGACGTACTTTTTTAGGACAAAGATAATGTTCATCAAAATACGTCATTGTATAATTAGCAGCAATAAAAATAGGAACATAAGCTCTGGTTTCACTTGGAAGATACGGATATATTTCCCAAAAATCACGTTTTCCTCCTGCACGTCGAATAGCTTTATTTACATTTCCCGGTCCGCAATTATATGCTGCAATGGTNAAATTCCAATCTCCATAAATAGAATATAATTCTTTTAGATAAATAACAGCCGCTTTGGTAGATTTTATAGGGTCGAATCGTTCGTCTACCAACGAGTTTATTTCCATATCGTACAATCTGCCTGTGGAAATCATAAATTGCCATAATCCGGCTGCGCCTGCACGCGAAACCGCTGTTGGACTTAAAGCAGATTCAATGATAGGTAAAAACTTTAATTCCAACGGAAGTTTTGCAGCTTCCAAGGCATCCTCAAAAATAGGGAAATAATATTTGCTTAACCCCAACATAGATTCTACTTGAGGTCTTCTTTGCATAGTGTAAATTTCTATAAAAGATTTTACCGCAGAATTATAGGGCATTTCTATAATATGGGGAAGTTTTTTTAGTCTGCTCCGGTATTCTGCTTCAGTAGTTTCCGGATTAGGTCTTTCCTGGCATACAGAAGGAGCATTTTTATCTACAGCCCAGGAATATAAAAGATAATCTAACGAACTGTCAAAATCATCGGGAATAACAATACTTGTGTCCGGCTCTTCTTCGTCATCTTCGTCATTATCAATACTGTCCTGTTGTATAATCTGTGTGGTTTTATTTATAAGAGGTTTTTGAGCATTTATTTGAGTAAAAGAAAAAATGCTAAGGGGGAATAAAAGTATATATTGTTTAAATTTCATCAATGTATAACTGTGCTAATAATATATCAACTACTACGAATCATTTTTTCACTGCGAGATTAAAAACGTATGCTACATTGCAAACCGTAAGCAGTGTGTGAATTACGTTCATACTGAATACAAACCGGAGTTACATTTAACACCAAATCGGGTGAAATATCAAAATCATACAAATGTGCATCTACATAAGCATCAAGCAAAACCAAACCATAATACCCTATTGACAAGATAATACTTAAATCTCGGTAACGATGAAACACATCTTGACGGCTATTTAATATTTGTTTATATCTTTCTTCTCCTCCAAGAGTTTCTATAGTAACTCCTTCGGGTAATATGTTAAGAAAACTATTTGTTGTTGGGTCGTTNTCGCTAATATCTCTATATGCATTTTTATAGGAATTATAATGACTGCTGTTCCAAGAAATTGCGTAAGCAAAACCCATAAATCCTCCGTAAACAATGGGCAGTTTCCAGTATTTTCTATTTACAATTTGTCCAAAACCGGGAATAATAGCTCCCATCCAAATAGCTCTAACAGGGTCAGGTTTAAATTTTGCTTCTTTAATTGTATCAATTTTTATTGTGTCNATNTNACTGCTTAAAGTAACTTTATTTGTTTCCAAATTCACAATAGAATCGGGATAAATACGTAAAGAATCGTTGATTTCTTCTGCAAATGCTGAAAGAAAAACAAAGAAGAATGTGAATAATATAATGAATATTTTCTTCAAAATTAAATACGGTCTATTAACTGCATAATACGCATTAATTCATCATCGTTGTCAAACGGAATGGTAATTCTTCCTTTTCCTTTCAAATCTGATGTTAATTTTACTTTGGCTTTGAATAGAGAGCTCAATTGAGTTTGTAATTCATTCAATTCTTTCAGATTTTTTACTGTGGTTGAAGAAGTTTTTTTTCCTTTTGATTCAAAATATCCGTTTTCCAGATAATTACGAACCATATCTTCCACTTTCCGCACAGGGAAATCATTTTTCAGAATTAAATTATATAGTTTTAATTGCTGTTCAGGGTCAGGTAAACCAAGAATGGCTTTCGCGTGTCCCATATCCAATTTTTTATCTTTAATTCCCATCTGAATTTCAGCCGGAAGACGCAACAGACGTAAATAATTGGCTATAGTAGTACGTTTTTTCCCGACACGTTCACTTAAGCGNTCTTGCGTAAGTCTGTATTCTTCCATCAAACGATAAAAAGTAAGCGCAATTTCAATGGCGTTCAAATCTTCACGTTGAATGTTTTCAATTAAAGCCATTTCCACCACTTGTTCATCAGCAGCGGTTTTTATGTAAGCCGGAATAGTTTTCAGTCCAATGGATTTTGCAGCACGGTAACGGCGTTCACCTGCAATAATCATATATGTTCCGTCTTCATTTTTCCGGAGCGTAATGGGCGAAATTACTCCCAATTCACGAATAGAAGCGGCTAACTCAGAAAGTGTTTCTTCATCGAAATTTGCACGGGGCTGCTTCGGATTTGGATTAATCAGTTCTNTTTCCACTTCGCTTATAGAAGAAGAACCACTTGCAGCAATAGGGTCAATATCTATTAATGCTCCCAAACCACGTCCCAAACCTGTATTTTTTGCCATAATTAATTATTGTCTTGAAATNAGTTCTTTTGCTAANTCCAAATAATTTAACGCTCCACGCGATTCCGCATCAAAAAGTGAGATGGGCTTTCCATAACTCGGAGCTTCGCTCAAACGGACATTTCTGTAAATTACCGTATCAAAAACCAATGTATCGAAATGTTTTTTTACTTCGGCGAATACTTGATTCGCAGAGCGCAAACGGTTGTCGTACATAGTCATTAAAAATCCTTCAATTTCTAATTTCGGATTGAGTTTGCTTTTTATTATCTTAATGGTATTCAACAGCTTACTAATTCCTTCCAATGCAAAATATTCGCTTTGNACCGGAATTATTACCGAATCGGAAGCTGTAAGTGCGTTTACNGTAATCAACCCNAGTGAAGGAGAACAATCNACCAGGATAAAATCGTAATCGTTTTTGAGCGGTTTAAGCATATTTTCCATAATACGTTCACGATTATCCAAATTCAGCAATTCAATTTCCGCTCCAACCAAATCGATATGAGATGGAAGAAGATAAAGATTTTTCACGTCTGTTTCGTGGGTAGCTTTTTCGGGCGGAAAATTATCAATCAAACATTCATAAACCGTAAATTCTACTTTTCTGATATCTATACCCAATCCGGAAGAGGCATTTGCTTGAGGGTCCGCATCAACTAATAGCACTTTTTTCCCAATGGAAGCCAGCGATGCTGATAAATTAATGGCTGTGGTAGTTTTACCAACTCCCCCTTTTTGATTGGCTATAGCAATTATTTTTCCCATAAATTCTTTATCTAAAAACTGAAAAAATGCTTTTTTATTTTTGCAAAGATAATAAAATTAATCCAGCCGATAAATTGGAATTGCTCCCGATTGTTAAAATAAGATTTTTTAAATTTCTTTTGTATTTTTCTGCCTTACAAACCNCTCAAAATAATAAAACAGGGATGAACAACTTCNAAGAAATAAGGAAACTTTGTTTTTCTATTTGTAAAAAATTGCTTTACTTTGTATTCTGTTGTTCAATTAATTATGAAAAAATATATTATTCTGTTAAGTGTTTTTATTTTTCTGTTTTCGTGTAAGGATGATATTCCAAATACGGAACCGGA
>LR026962.1:2373765-2410104 GCA_900498215.1 uncultured Paludibacter sp.
GCGCTGCGAAAACTTCATCCGCAGATTGAAAAAGCGGGAGTTGAAATCGGATATTCAAACAGCCGCACGTGCGAAATTGGTTTGGAAACCAATGCTGGAATTCCGTACGTTTCCATTGTGTATTTGGTGGATGAAGTAACAAATTAGCTTGTAATCTCAGTAGTTTATAGAAAATATGGAAAATATAAAAACGCAACGAATTCTTGCTTTAGACATTCTCAGAGGAATTACCATTGCCGGAATGATTTTAGTGAACGATCCCGGTTCGTGGAGNCATATTTACACTCCACTGGAACACGCGCAGTGGAACGGATTAACTCCAACCGATTTGGTTTTCCCGTTTTTTATGTTTATTATGGGAATTTCGNTGTTTATTTCATTGAGTAAATTTAATTTTGAATTTACAGCGTCTACGGCAAAAAAAATCATCAAACGAACCGTTTTGCTTTATTTGGTAGGTTTAGCCATTGCTTGGTTTTCACTTACTTGTAGAACTTTTAATAACATTGATAATGCAAGTTTGCCTTTCTTTGAACGGCTTGGAAAATCGATGTGGAACTTTGACCGAATACGAGTTTTGGGTGTAATACCAAGATTGGCAATATGTTATGGGGTTGTTTCCTTTGTTGTTATCTCAATAAAACACAAATTTATTCCTTACCTGATAGCATTTTTATTAATAGGATATTTTATTTTGTTAATGCTAGGAAACGGTTTTGCATACGATAAAACGAATATTCTTTCTATTGTTGATTTCAAAGTTCTTGGAGAAAAACATATGTACATCGATAACGGCATTGAACCCGAAGGTATTTTGAGTACAATTCCAGCCATTGCACACGTACTTTTGGGATTTTTTGTCGGGAAAATTATGATGGAAACCAAAGATATTAATCGAAAAATCGAGCGTTTGTTTATTACAGGAGCTATTCTTACTTTTTCAGGTTTTTTACTGCAATACGGTTGTCCCATTAATAAAAAAATCTGGTCGCCAACTTTTGTGCTTACCACCATAGGATTAAGTTCAACATTACTTGCATTGCTTATTTGGATTGTAGATGTAAAAGGATATAAAAAATGGAGCAGATTTTTCGAATCATTCGGAGTTAATCCTNTNTTTTTGTATGTTTTAGCGGCATTTCTTTCCATTATTTTTGGGAATATAAAATTTATGTATGAAGGACAAATAACAAATATCACCGGTTTTCTTTTCACTAATTTCAGTAAGATATTAAACCANCTAAATGCATCTTTGCTTTATGCGTTGCTTTTTGTTGGACTCAACTGGATTATTGGTTATGTTTTATACAAAAAGAAGATTTATATAAAACTATAAAAAGCCTCCTAAATCCCCCACAGGGGACTTAGAATATTATAAATATAAGAATAAAATAAATATTAATTTAAAAATCGTTTCCCCCGCGAGACACAAATTCCCCCTTAGGGGGTTAGGGGGCAGAATTATGATACTAATAGCAGACAGTGGCTCTACCAAGGNGGATTGGAGCGTAGTAACCAACGGGAATCTTGAACAACGAATTTATACAAAAGGAATAAATCCTTATTATCAATCAGAAGAAGAAATAAGCGAAGAAATAAAAACCGCTTTGGTTCCGTATTTGAATTCTAAAGAGTTTGAAGCCGTATATTTTTATGGTGCGGGATGTATTTTCGATAAAGTGGAAATAGTTAGACGTGCCATCAAACAAAATTTAAATGTAAAAGGGAATATTGAAGTTAATTCAGATATGTTNGCAGCAGCACGCGGACTTTGTGGACGCGACTCCGGTATTGCGTGTATTATGGGTACGGGTTCAAATTCTTGCTATTATAACGGGAATGACATTGAAAAAAATGTATCTCCGCTTGGTTTTATTTTGGGTGATGAAGGCAGTGGAGCTGTTTTAGGGAAATTGCTTGTGAGCGATTTACTTAAAAACCAATTAACATCGGGATTAAAAGAAAAATTCTTAGAAAAATATAATCTTACTCCCGCCGATATTATTGACCGTGTTTATCGTAAACCTTTCCCCAATAGGTTTTTAGCAAGTTTATCTCCGTTTCTGGCTGAAAATATAAATGACCCGAAAGTACGTGAATTGGTTTTGAATAGCTTTAAATCGTTTCTTAAACGTAACGTGATGCAATACGAAGAACACAATACAGTTATAGTGCATTTTGTAGGTTCCATTGCTTATTATTATAAAGATATTTTGACACAAGCAATCAATGAAATGGGAATGCGCTTGGGAAATATAATACAAAGCCCAATGGAAGGACTCATTTTTTATCATAGCGGTAAACGATAATTTCTAAATTCTATTCAACACACATTATTTATACTTAAATATATTTTTTCAAAATTATGGCTTTTATAAAAATATCAGAACATCCGTCTCTTTATAATGATTTAGATAAAAAGTCAGTTCGTGAAATACTGGAAGATATTAACACGGAAGATCAAAAAGTGGCATTAGCTGTTAAAAAAGCAATACCGCAAATCGAAAAATTAGTTACAAAAATAGTTCCGCGTATGAAGCAGGGCGGACGTATTTTCTATGTGGGAGCCGGAACAAGCGGACGTTTAGGCGTACTTGACGCATCGGAAATTCCACCTACTTACGGAATGCCGCCAACATTGATTATAGGAATTATTGCCGGAGGCGATGTCGCTCTGAAAAGAGCTGTTGAATATGCCGAAGATGATCCCGAACAAAGCTGGAAAGATTTGCAGGCACATCATATAAACGAAAAAGATACTGTAATAGGCATTGCCGCATCAGGAATTACACCTTACGTAGTGGGAGCCATTCACAATGCTCGTAAAAACGGGCTACTTACAGGATGTATTACGAGCAATCCTGATAGTCTTATGGCGGCAGAAGCTGAAATTCCTATCGAAATGATTGTGGGACCCGAATATGTTACAGGAAGCTCCAGAATGAAATCAGGAACAGGACAAAAAATGATTCTGAATATGATTTCCACTTCGGTGATGATACAATTAGGACGCGTGAAAGGAAATAAAATGATTAATCTGCAACTAAACAATAAAAAATTAGTAGACAGAGGTACGCGTATGTTGGTGGAAGAATTACATATACCTTATGAACAAGCTAATGCTTTGCTTTTAATGCACGGTTCAGTAAAAAAAGCGGTAGAAACATATAAAAGCCAAACTTTAGAGTGATAAATTATTAAAAACGGATAAATCAAAAATCAAGATGAAAAAAATATTTTTTTCGCTTGCTGTTTTTCTATTTACAGTAAATATTTTTTCCCAATCATTGCCGAAAGTTTCTCCGGAACAAGCCGGAATGGATGGGAGGAAATTACTATACGCGGATAGTGCAATTTTGCAAGCAATTCATAATAAGGATATTCCGGGTGCAGTATTGGCTGTGGTAAAAAATGATAAAATTGCTTATTTGAAGGCGTACGGAAACAAGCAAGTTTATCCCGACACCATTCCAATGGATGTAAATACTGTTTTTGACTTAGCATCATGTACAAAACCTTTGGCTACGGCTATTTCAACAATGATTTTAATCGAACGGGGAAAAATTCGATTGCATGATAAAGTCGGTTTATATGTTCCGGATTTTAACTCGTGGCAAGATTCAACCGGGAAGAAAAAGGATGTTAGAATCGTTGATTTGCTAACACATACTTCAGGATTGCCTCCTTATGCTCCCGTGGCAACATTGGAAAAACAATACGGATCGCCCAATCCAAGCGGATTAATTTCATATATTTCAACTTGTAAACGTGATTTTGAGCCGGAAACAAATTTTCAATATAGTTGCTTGAATTTTATCACTTTACAACGGATAATAGAAAAAGTAAGCGGAAAGAATCTGCGCGATTTTGCCAAAGAAAACATATTTGATGTTTTGGGAATGAAACACACTGATTATAATCCCACAGGTGAAACCTTATTGAGAGTTGCTCCTACCGAAAAACAAAAAGACGGCAGTGTATTGAAAGGAGTCGTACACGATCCGCTTGCACGTGTGATGAATGGTGGAATTTCAGGAAATGCAGGACTTTTTTCCGATGCGAACGATTTGGCAATTTTAGCAACTGCGCTGCAAAATGGCGGAGAATACAATGAAAAGCGTATTTTAAGTCCATTGGGAGTAAAAACGATGCAAACCATACCACAAGGTTTTGAGAAATTTGGAAGAGCGTTAGGTTGGGATATTTATTCCGATTACGCTTCCAATCAAGGCGATTTATTCAGTCCAAACACGTATGGTCATACCGGTTATACCGGAACTTCCATTATTATTGATCCTGAAAATAAAGTCTCGGTGATATTACTTACTAATCGTGTGCATCCTGAAGATAAAAGCGAGGTGGTAACTTTACGCGGGAAGATTGCCAATATTGTTGCCGCATCGATTTATCAACCACAACAAACATATCATCCTCATTATTATCAACGGCTTTCGGAGTTTGAAAATGAAACGCCTATCACCTCCAACGATATTGTAATGATTGGGAACAGCTTGACTGAAAATGGAGGCGATTGGGGGAAACGTTTTGATTTGCCGAATGTAAAAAACAGAGGAATAAGCGGAGATGTTGCGATGGGAATTTACGACCGCTTATATCAAATTTTGCCGGCAAAACCTAAAAAGATTTTTCTGATGTGTGGCATTAATGATGTTTCGCATAATTTAACTCCCGACAGTATTGTAAAAATGATAGATTTGATTGTTTCAAGAGTGCAAAAGGAGTCTCCCCAAACAAAAATTTATCTGCAAAGTTTGTTTCCCATCAATGAAACTTTTGGAAGGTATAAACGATTGGAAAGAAAAACAAATTTAATTCCGGAAATAAATCAAAAGTTAAAAGAAACAGCATATCAACACAAAATTATTTTTATCAATCTATTTCCTTTATTTGTGGAGAAAAACACTATTGTTTTAAGAAAAGAACTTACAGATGATGGTTTGCATTTGAATGAAAACGGTTATAATATTTGGGTGAAAAAATTGAAAAAATATATGAATTAGATATAGATTTTTTATAGTTGAATTAAAAAATAATTGGTGAATAATTTCTACTGAAAGAGAAATATTCACCAATCGTTTTTATATCAAAATTAATAACAGAAACTTTATTTACTTCCCGATAAATTTACTTGGTAATCGCTAACTAAACCGCCTCCGGAAATGGTTAATGTTCCTGTATAAGTCCCTGCTGTTGTCGGATTAAAGTAAACAAAAAGATAATAACCTGCTTGTGCATTTGCCATAGGAATAGTTGTTACAGATGTGCTAAATCCGGTTCCGGAAACAGTTACGGTTAAGTCTCCTGTAATTCTTTCTGTTTTTATATATAAACTTTTTGTTGCAGAACCTGAAGCAGTTCCGTAAGTCAATGTTGCTCCTGAATTTCTTACATCTCCTGAAACAATTGTAGGACCATTATTTGCTGAAGTGATAAAGCTCGCTTGTGATGTATAACCAGTTCCTGCACTATTTGTTGCAAATGCCTTATAATAATATGGAGTGGAAGCAGATAATCCATTTACAGAAACAGTAAATGCCCCCGTTGTAGTTGCAGAACCTGTAACTTTTGTTCCGGTGCCATCTGCAAAACCATCTGTAGCGCTGTAATATATACCTGATTCTGTAATAGTACCATTCCCTACAGAAGTGATATTCCCTCCTAAAGTTGCAGAAGAAGGCGTAATATCTGTTGATGTTGGCGATGTAACAGTAGGAGCCGTAACTGTAGTCCCTCCGCTAACATAAAAAGCTTCAGTAGTTTTATTTCCCCAAATATATTCCTCTAATCCGGGAAAATCTATAAATGGATTTCTGTTATTTTGTTTCCCGTAAACAGCATCATTTCTATCTATTTCTTTTTGACTTACAGGATCTTGTCGACTCCATTTTAAAAATAAATCAATAGCATACTGTGTGAATCCTAAATTATTTCCATATACAACAGCAGCTTCAGCGGTGTTTGATGCCCATCCTGAACAAATATCAGCATATCTTGTTGCCATATAAAAATAGGTGCGTGCAAAATCGCCTTTGTATTCATCAACCGGCTCAAAAACAATACCTGAATATCCTGAAAAATTAGAAGTTCCTAACTTGCTCCCATTCCCTGAAGTATAAGTTGCGGAACCAACTTCTCCATAAGGATAATTACTTCTTCTGTTATTTACGTAACTGTCTGTGGGATAAACGTTGAATAAATCGGAATACATAGGAATAGAACCACCAAACCAACTTTGAGGAGTGGTATGTTCTCTATTGTAATTATCACATTCTGAGCTATACGAACTGTGATTTTCATCATCAGGATATGTAAAACTGCAGTTGGAATACATATCCCAAATTTTTCCCGTAGACGGATTTATATCGGTAGAACTATATGCGGGATATAATTCTGTATCATAGCTCAATATGCTGTGTCCGTTAGTGATAATTGTTTGTAAAGCGGTGCGTAAAGCTGAGGTGTTTTTCCCGTCTAATGTAGAAGATGTGTAATATCCTGCCGGAGCTGAAGCAAATAAAAAGGTGATTTGAATAAATAAAGAAACTAAAAGTGTAAGTGATTTTTTGTACATAGTATGAAATTTTAAAAATAAACGCAAAAGGACGGCAAATTTATGATTAAAAATTCACTTACACAATAAAAGGAATGGTGTTTTGGTGATAAATTTGAAATATAAAGTTATTCTAAATAATGAATTGTACTTCTTTAAAATAGAATTCCTGACGAAGTCCGTTTTTTGTTTCGAGTATTAATTTTCCATCGTCATTGATTTTCAATATTTTAGCGGAAAATATGTCGCCCGATTCAGCTTGATATTTGTAATAGCCGTCGTTATGAAATAAACCTTGGAAATATTCTTTTTTTATTTCTTCAAAAGAAGATTTTTTGTACAAAAACATAAAATTTTCTCGGATTTCTTGTAAGATTTTTTTTCTGATATAACGTTTATTGGTTATTAATTTTAAAGAAACAGGATTGGGAAGGTTGTTGCTAAATTCCTGTTGATTAATATTTAATCCTACACCGATGATGGAACTTTTGATGGTATTATTTTGCAATGAGTTTTCTATTAAAATACCTCCAATTTTATAATTTTTCCAATAAATATCGTTAGGCCATTTAATTTTTACGTCGTCAATATATTTGTCTAAAGTTCCTTTTATGGCAATGCTAATAATCTGTGAAACTATAAATTGTTGATAGATAAAAATATGAGAAGGAAAGATAACAAAACTGAAAAGTAGGTTTTTCCCCTTTTCAGCTTCCCATTTATTGCCTTGCTGTCCTTTGCCTGAGATTTGAAAATCGGAATAAACGGTAAATCCTTCGGGATATGTGTTTTTTCTGATTAAATCTTTCAGGAAATCGTTTGTGGAAGATGTAGATTTTATATACAGTGAATTTTTCATTGCGTAATGTTGAGTAAAAATTCTTCCATTTTATTTGTAACATCTCTGGCAGAACCATTGGCGTTATTTACCAAAATCGCAAAAGCCCATTTTTTACTATCGGTGTCGATATATCCCACATAACACCGGACACGATTGATAGTTCCGCTTTTTGCCCGCACTTTTCCTTCGAGCGGAGTTTTATCTAAAAAAGATTTCGCCGTACCGGTTATGCCTGCTATGGGCAATGAATTTCTGAAATCAATATTATTTCGGGAATTATTCATTTGCGTAAGCAAATCGGTATAGAATTTTGCAGAAACCGCATCTTCAGGCGAAAGCCCCGAACCGTCTACCATAAAAAGTTGCTCTACGGGCAACGATTTTTGTTTCCAATAGTTCTTAATAACTGCAACCGCGTTGTTTGATGAAGCCACAGAATCTTTTAGTAAACTTAAATGACGAAATAAATGCTCTACATAGTGATTATTGCTTTGCACGTTTATTTCTTTTACAATGTCGCGAAGTTCGGGTGAAAAATGGGTGTAAAATGCTTTTCTTGGGGTGTTTGTTTTCCAAAAGATTTCTTTTACAGTTCCGTTAATTTCAATTTTATTTTTCAATAATTCTTTTTTAAAATCTTGAGCCAATAATAATCCCGGACGCGGAATGTCTCCTTTAACGAAAAATTGCGGTCGGTTTGCAGGAATTTCACCATAAATACTTCGTTCGTTGCTTCGGGGAGCGCCGTAAATATAAGCGCTGTCGTATTTTATAGCGGAGCTTTTCAAGTGATTTGTAAATCTTAGTTCGGGAATATTTGGAGTAATTTTTACAATTTCGGGCGTAGTACCGATAGCTTTTGAATTAAACTGAATGATGTAAGTGTTGTCTTTGTACGAAATCCCGTAAGCTCCGGCAGCATAATAATTTCCAATATCTTCCCATGTCCAGTGAGGACTCACACCTTCATCATCGTATCGAGAGTTATCAGCAATCATATTTCCTACTATTTTTTTTATTCCGATATGTTTTACCTCCTCAACCCAGCGATGTAAGAAAAGAGTGTCGCCCAACTTTGAAGAACCTAACGTTGGGTCGCCACTGCCTTTGATATAGAGATTTCCATTCAAAACCCCGGCTTTGTCAATTTTTCCATCGTACTCAAGCGTAGTTTTAAATTGATAATTTCCTCCAAGCAACTCTAAAGCAGTGGAAGTTGTTACGGTTTTCATCGTGGAAGCAGGAATGGTTGCATTCTCTGCACGATATTCATACAAAATTTTACCGGAAGCCAAATCTTTTACCATTAAACTTACATTGGCATTTTTCAGCAAATCGCTGTTTACAAATTTATCAATCGGATTTTGTGCCGATAAGGAAATTGCAAATACCAATAGAAAAAAGGAGAACACTTGTTTTTTCATATTATTCAAAATTTTACTCAAAAAACAGATGAAATTGTTTCAAAAAACCCTCAGGAAGACATTTTAAATACGCTTTCGGTTCTCGTCGGAAAGGATAATGCGAACGTTGCTGCTCAAATGTTTCCGGAGATTTTTTAAGCGTTTCGCTGTCTTTTTGTATGTTGTACGTTTTCAAAAAGAAATCACAAATATCTTCAGCCGAAATGCAAGGTATGGATGGAATATCTTTGGGCTTCCATTTTTCCAGTCCTAAATTGAAAAATTTACTAATAGAATGAACGCTTTGCATTGCGGCATTGGCTTTTCCATCAGCAGAATAACCAGCAATATGCGGAGTTGCCAACGTACATTTTTCCAATAATTCAAGATTTATATTGGGCTCATTTTCCCAACAATCAATCACCACATCGCTTACTTGTTCTTTTTTTATGGCTGATAATAAAGCGTTTGTATCTAAAATTTCTCCGCGTGCAGCGTTGATGATGATCGGTTTCTTTTTCAATGAATTAAAAAAGTTTTCGTCTCCTAAATGAAAAGTTCTATCGTCTCCTTCCATATTTAGTAATGTATGAAAAGTAATTATATCGGCTTTTTCGCAAATATCTTTTAATTGAACAAACCCAACATTCCCTTCTTTTCTGGCACGGGGCGGATCATTTAACAATACGTTCATCCCGAAGGATTTAGCCAGTTTCTCAATTTTAGATCCTACAGCGCCCACCCCTACAATTCCGATGGTTTTTCCACGTAAATCAAAATTATTTTTCTTGCTCAAGAAACACAATACAGACGCAATATATTGTGCCACCGAAAGCGCGTTGCAACCGGGTGCGTTTGTCCATTTTATGTTGTTCTCATCACAAAATTTCCCGTCAATATGGTCGTAACCAATGGTGGCGGAAGCAATAAATTTTACGTTAGATTGCTCAAGAAGTTGGCGGTTGCACCTGGTACGCGTACGCACAATTAACGCGTCGGCATCTTTCACTGTTTCAGGAGTAAATTCATTGTAAGCCAAATAAGTAACTTCAGCCGATTTATCTAACGCACCTTGGATGTAAGGAATATATTTATCAACAAGTATTTTCACTATGGGATTGGTTTGATATGCTACAAAATTAATGAAAAAAACGGTAGCGTTAAGTTTATCGCCGGAAAAGAATATAAATAAATGTTTTTTTTGAGTATTTTTGCACGTGAGTTTTTATAATACAGAACGAATGACAGAAGATAAATATATCCAATTTGATGATTTTCGGATTTTCATCAGGCAGATTGTTTTAGATAAAAATTCAAATAAGCCGGTATTGATTTTTTTACATGATTCGTGGGGATGCACTGAAATGTGGGGGGATTTTCCTGAAGAATTGACAAAAATCGGCGAATTAAATGCTTTAGTTTACGATAGACGCGGTTATGGAAAGTCATCCGATTTTGATGCGAAAACGCGTACAAAATATTACTTGCACGAAGAAGCCGATTTTTTAATCCAACTGATGGATAAATTGAACATTCCAAAAGCAATTCTTTACGGACACAGCGATGGAGCAACCATCTCATTGATTGCGGGAGCAAAATATCCGGAGCGTTTTGAGGGTTTGATTTTGGAAAGCGCGCATACTTTTATTGAAGAAAAAGGAAAAGAAGCAGTGCGTGAAAGTCGTGAAAAAGCGAAACACAATTCACTGCTGAACTCTTTGGAGAAATTTCACGGGAATAAAACCGCAGAACTTTTTCGTCGTTGGCACGAAGCTTGGTTGAGCGATTTACTCCAAGATTGGACCATTGTTCCGTTGCTGAAAAACATCACGTGTCCTGTGTTAGCATTTCGTGGTGAAAACGATCCGTTCGATACCGTTGAGCAACTGAATGTGTTGAAAAGAGAAATTTCTTCAGAAATTACCACCGCTTTCATTTCCAATGCGGCGCACACACCGAGAAAAGAAAATGAAGAGAAAGTGGTTGATTTATGTTCCGAGTTTCTCGGTTCGTGTTTAGAATAATAATTTGCTGAGATTATGAGTAAAATTACACTTGAAAATATGCAATTCCACGCCTATCATGGGTGTTTGGATTTTGAAAAAGAAGAAGGAAATACATTTTTGGTTTCCCTCACTATGGATTTGGACACTTCTGTGGCAGAAAAAACCGATAATTTGAATGACACATTGAATTACAAGGAAGTTTACGATGTGGTAAAACGTGAAATGGGAATTCCTTCCAATTTGATAGAGCACGCTGCAAGAAGAATTTATGATGCAGTAAAGCAATCTTTTCCGCAAATTCAATCATTAAAAATTGAACTCTCAAAATTAAATCCACCTTTGGGAGGAAGCGTGGAGAGCGTGAAGATAGAAATATAAAACAAATAATAGATATTTTTTATGACAGAAACATCACAAAAACACCCGAAAGGACTTTATTTTATTTACACTATCGCTATCGCGGAGCGTTTTGGATATTACGGAATGCGTGCGCTGTTCACGCTGTATATGATAAAAGCATTGCTTTTTGATAAAGATTTATCTTCCGCCGTTTACGGGAACTACACCGGATTGGTTTATCTTACTCCGCTTATTGGCGGATATATTGCGGATAGATATTGGGGAATGCGCCGTTCTGTATTTTGGGGAGCCGTATTGATGGTTATCGGACAATTTTTTATGTTTACAAGCGCTTTGATGTATCAAAACGTAGAAATAGCAAAATGGTTGATGTACATTGGTTTAGGCGGCTTGATTTTTGGTAACGGATTTTTCAAGCCAAACGTGAGTACTTTCGTAGGAAAACTTTACGAACAAGGCGACAGACGTTTGGATGCCGCATATACATTGTTTTACATGGGTGTAAATATCGGGGCTTTTCTATCGCCGATAGTTTGCGGATTTTTGGGCGATACGGGAAATCCTGCCGATTTTAAATGGGGATTTTTAGTCGCCGCGTTAGTTTCTGTGCTTTGTTTGGTAATTTATGTCATTGAAAAAGATAAATATTTAATTGGTCCCGATGGAAATGCTATAGGTATTCTTCCCGCAGCAAAAGAAAAATCAGAAACCGTTGAAAAAGCCGCTAAAGTCCATTTCTCAATGAAAGAAATAACTTTATGGATTGCAGGAGCATTAGCGGTATTTAGCGTTTTCACTTATTTTTCTCACGGAGATATCATCGGTTCATTTATTTATGCAGCGTGTATTGCAGTTCCCGCCTTTGTTATTGCCGATAAATCATTGACAAAAATTGAACGCCAGCGGATTTGGGTAATATATATTATCGCGTTTTTTGTTATTTTCTTCTGGTCGGCTTTCGAACAAGCCGGAATTTCTCTTACTTATTTTGCTGAAGAACAAACCAACCGTAATATTTTAGGATGGACAATGCCTGCCAGTTGGTTTCAATCTTTTAATGCGGTATTTGTGGTAATTTTAGCGCCAATTTTTGCAAAATTATGGGTGAAACTCGGACAAAAAAATATGGAACCGGCTTCTCCCGTAAAACAAGCGCTCGGACTATTCTTATTATCTATGGGGTATTTGCTGATTGCTTTTGGAGTAAAAGGTTTGGCGCCCGGAGTAAAGGTAAGCATTCTTTGGTTGACAGGACTTTATTTTATCCACACTATGGGAGAACTTTGTTTGTCGCCCATCGGACTTTCAATGGTAAATAAATTGGCTCCGGTACGTTTTGCATCATTATTGATGGGAGTTTGGTATCTTTCAATGGCAACCGCTAATAAATTTGCAGGGGCGTTGAGCACACTTTATCCCGAAGAAGGAAAAACCAAAATGTTATTCGGAATTCAGATTACCAACCTATACGAATTTTTTATGGTATTTGTAATCATGTCGGCTGTAGCGGCTATAATTCTTTTCGGATTATCAAAATGGTTACAAAAATTGATGAACGGAATTCGTTAGATATGATAGAATCAAGAGGCAAGACTTTTAGACTGCTATTTGTCTTGGTTCTGATGATTTAATTCTATTACTTCCAGGTTTTGAATGTTTTTTCCGTCAATTTCGAGTCGGATAATGGTGGGAATCTTATGAAAACCTTGTTTGCCGGCAGAACCCGGATTAATGTGGAGTAAATCGATTTTTTTGTCGTAAATTACTTTTAAAATGTGTGAATGTCCGCAAATAAACAACTTGGGAGGGTTGTTGAAAATTTCTGGTTTTACCTTCGCGTTATAATGGTCGGGATAACCTCCGATATGTGTTATCCACACATCTACATTTTCGCACATAAAACGGTTGTTTTCAGGAAAAACCATACGAATATTGTAGTCGTCAATATTCCCGAATACTCCGCGGACAGGCTTAAATGCTTGTAACAAATTAACGGTATTCAATGAACCCCAATCTCCTGCGTGCCAAATTTCATCGCATTCGGCAAAATATTTATACACACGTTCATCAATATAACTATGAGTGTCTGATAAAATTCCTATTTTCTTCATACGGCAAAAATAACCATTTTTTGTAGAGATGTTGTTTGTTGTGTTTTCATTGTTTCATAAAATTAACATATATGCAAAAAGCATTGTATTTTTTATATTGTTCATTATCATAAAAATAGCTACATTTGCAGCCGTTTTTGTTGTGTGTCACAAATGAAAAGGCGTAAATTTAAGCATATTGCAACAGATTTTATTGAAAAAATGCGATTTCAATATCGTGTTTCCATAATGAATGAAAATACATTGGAGGAATCGTGGCACACGCGTTTATCTCGTTTCAGTGTTTTTATTTATGGAACTTCGCTTTTTCTTACAACATTTATTCTGCTTACAATATTGATTTTTCTAACGCCTTTGAAACATTACTTGCCGGGTTATGGAGATTCAGGAAATCGTTCTTTAATTGTTCAAAATTCATTAAGAACAGATTCCATTGCCGGAGAATTGGAACATCAGCAGGAATATTTGAGTGTGCTGAAAGATATTATTGCAGGAACTCCTAAAACAGATACCATTAAATCATTAGATTCGGTAGGGTTAAAAGAACGCGCCACTGTGCTGAGTGAAAAATCAAAACAAGAAAAAGAATTTATAAAAAATTACGAAGAGTCGGAAAAATATAATTTATCGGAAATGAATAATGTTTCCAACGAAAAAAGATATGTGTTTTTCCGCCCTGTAACAGGTGTAGTGGCTTCAACATTCGATCCGCAGGAAGGTAAATTTGGAATTTCGGTCATTACTTCTCCACAGGAAAATGTGTTAAGCGTATTGGAAGGAACGATAGTAAATGCTGCTTTTACGTTTGATTACGGATGGATAATTTCTGTTCAGCACGATAATGATTATCTTTCGATTTATAAAAATAACAATAAATTGCTGAAACGTATAGGTGATTTTGTAAAAGCGGGTGAAAGTATTGCCGTAACAGGAAATGAAGACGGTAAAAAATCAGGAAATCATTTTTATTTTGAACTTTGGCAGAAAGGAAAGCCAATTGACCCTCAATCGGTTATTGCTTTTAGATTTTAATTTGATTTGAAAACGAAAAAGAAAAATATAGCTATTCTCGGTTCTACCGGTTCCATTGGGACGCAAGCGTTGGAAGTTGTCCGTGCAAATCCTGAACGATTTTCGGTATATGCGCTCACAGCCAATACGAATGTAGAACTGCTCATAAAACAAGCCGTTGAATTTCAGCCGGAAGTGGCGGTTATCGCCAAAGAAAATCTTTATCCCGAGTTAAAATATGCGCTCGAAGAGTTCCCGATAAAAGTTTTTGCAGGATTAGACGCGGTGTCGCAAGTTGCAGAAATGGAACCCGTTGATATGGTGCTTACAGCAATGGTAGGTTATTCCGGATTGAAACCTACCATACATGCTATTAAAGCCGGCAAAGCTATTGCTTTGGCAAATAAGGAAACGTTAGTGGTAGCCGGCGAAATAATTCAGGAACTTGCAAATAAACATAATACGCCTATTTTGCCCGTCGATTCTGAACATTCTGCCATTTTTCAATGTTTGGCGGGCGAAGGAAACAATCCGATTGAAAAAATAATACTTACAGCCTCAGGCGGACCTTTCAGAACAAAAACATTGGAAGAACTGAAACACGTAACTTCCGCGCAAGCCCTAAAACACCCCAATTGGGATATGGGAGCAAAAATCACGATTGATTCTGCCACAATGATGAACAAGGGCTTTGAAGTGATTGAAGCAAAATGGCTTTTCGGTTTGAAGCCGGAACAAATTGATGTGGTAGTTCATCCGCAATCCATTATTCATTCTATGGTCCAATTTGCCGACAGTTCCATTAAAGCGCAACTTGGAATGCCCGATATGCGTTTGCCTATTCAATACGCATTTACCTATCCCGATAGAATTCAAGCCGATTTTGAACGTTTGGATTTTTTGAAATTCAATAATTTTACATTTGAAAAACCGGACACGAAGAGATTTAAAAACCTGGCATTGGCGTATTACGCAATGGATAAAGGAGGAAATATGCCTTGTATTTTAAATGCTGCAAACGAAGTTGTTGTATCAGCTTTTTTGAAAAATAAAATCGGTTTTTTGCAAATGAGTGATATTATTGAAAACATTATGCAGCAAATTACGTTTATTCCAAAACCCATGTATGAAGACTACGTAATGACCGACACAGAAACAAGAAAAATAACATCAGAACGAATAAAATAATAATCAGTTGGGACAATATGTGAGTTGTCCGATTTATAAAAACCAATATGGAAGCATTTTTAATTAGAGCATTACAATTAATTTTAAGTTTAGCTATTTTAGTATTACTACACGAGTTTGGACATTTTCTTTTTGCACGATTATTTAAAGTGCGTGTAGATAAATTTTATATGTTTTTCAATCCTCAATTTTCACTTTTGCGTGCAAAAAAAATAGAAGGAAAATGGAATATAAAGTTTTTTGCCAAAAACGTTCAACCCAACGAACGAATAAAATTGGATGAAAACGGAAATCCTATGATGAGCGGCAAACACAATGTGATGGAACAAGTTCCTGTAGATGAACTGCCGTTAGATGACTGGCGCCGTTTTCCTGAACATACCGAGTGGGGAATAGGTTGGCTTCCGTTGGGAGGTTATTGCAAAATTTCAGGTATGATTGACGAATCGATGGACAAAACGCAACTTTTACAACCGGCGCAACCTTGGGAATTTCGTTCGCGTTCTGTATGGCAGCGTTTACCTATCATTATTGGGGGAGTGTTTGTGAATTTTATTTTGGCTTTAATCATTTATTCCGCCGTGCTTTTTGTGTGGGGAAAAGAATACATTCCAGTTGAAAATGCCAAATATGGATTTTATTTTTCCCAAACAATGCAGGATGTGGGATTTAAAAATGGAGATAAAATCCTAAAAGTGGATAACTTAACTCCTAAAACATATCAGGAAGTAGGTAAAAAAATTATTTATGACAATGCTAAAACTGTAACAGTACAAAGAGGCGACAGCGTTTTCGACATTCAAATCCCTGCTGATATTGAAAAGAAAATTTTGAAATCAGAAACTAGCCCGATTGACATTTGTTATCCATTTGTAATAGATAAAGTTTCAAATAACTCACCTGCTGAAAAAGCTCATCTTCAATCGGGAGACAGTATTGTGGCTATAAACGGTAAATCTATGGGCATGTTTCAGGATATCGCCAAAGAACTAAGCAATTCTAAGGACAAACAAATTAAGATTGACTTTATAAGAAAAGGAGCAGTACAATCTGCTGACATACAATTAGATGGTAAGGGAAAATTAGGAGTAGGATTGCGCTCTCCGCTGAATTATTTTGAAACAAAAAAGGAATACTTCGGATTTTTTGAATCTATTCCCGCAGGAATAAAAATGGGAGTAGAAACCCTCGCTAACTATGTGAAAGGTTTTAAATTAGTATTTACAAAAGAAGGAGCATCGCAATTAGGTGGTTTTGGAACTATTGGAAAACTCTTTCCTCCTGTGTGGGATTGGCAAAGTTTCTGGATGATGACCGCTTTTCTTTCGGTAATTCTGGCATTTATGAACTTACTTCCTATTCCGGGATTAGACGGAGGATATGTGTTATTCCTTATTTACGAAGCTATAACGGGCAAAAAACCAAGTGAGAAATTTATGGAAAATGCAGTTACAATAGGTTTTGTTTTACTCGTTGCGCTGATGATTTACGCCAATGGGAATGATATTTTCCGGGCATTGTTCAAATAAACCGACAGACAATAAAAGTTTATATAAGAATAGACGGATGAATTTACATTAAACTAAATTCATCCGTCTATTTTTTCATTTAAATTTAGGAATAGAAATGTATTTTGTTCCCGGTTTTAAGGTTATAAATATTTGATAATCAGTTGTTCTCTGATGTATTAATGTTGTGTTTTATCTTTTTCGGATAATAATCTTTCCTCTTTTGCTTTTTTACGTGCGTTCCTTCTTGCAATTCTTTCATCCAATTTCATTTTCAGGTAGGCAATGTAAGGGTCGATGTAACGTATGCGTTTTGATTCTATCAAGTCGTCCATGGTTACCATAATGCCTGTTTCGTAAGCGCCGCTAAAATCGGGGTCAATCATAGTGCCAAACATGCGCATTGTTTCTGTGAGTCCGATATAAGCATTGAACATAGGCGGTATGGTGTATCCTTCTTTTCTTACCGCTTTTTGCAACGCTTTGTAATCATGGGCAGCACTTCCTTCCACAAAAAGTTCTTTTGCTATTTGTTTGGATTTTTCGCTTACCATCACTTCTTTTATTGGAAGTGCAAACTTTTCATTGTCAGGACAATATTTAAACATGTATTCGTAAAGCAATTCGCGGGCAAATTCCGGATAATTATCATAAATAGTTACTTTTCCTACAAAATATTTAGCCCGTTTTTCATCGTAAATCAATGCTCCGAGTCCATCCCAAAGGTTATCCAACGAAAATAAGCTTTTCATTCCCATTTTGGTTGTTTGATAGTCGGGTTGAACAAAAGCGCGTCCTAGTTCAATGGTGTAAGGAAGGTATTCTTTAATAAATTTATCGCTGAACTTAAATAAATGCGACATTACAAATTCAGGTTGTCCGTTTGCGTCAAGAGTTACATCTTCACCGGACAAGAAACGGTATCCGCCAACAATTTCTTCCGCGCTTGGATCCCATACAATTAATTGTTTGAAAGGTTTTTCCAGAAAATCATATTTATCTGTATCTATTTCATTTCCTGTTCCTCCTCCCCAAGAGCGAAAGGATATTTCGCGCAAACGCCCTATTTCACGCATTACATTGGGAGAATCTTGAGCTGTAACAATGTAGATTTCATTATGAGCTTTGTTTGTAGGGCGTACAAATCTTCTTTTTGTCAGTTCTTTTTTTAATAAAGCTTTATCAACCGCCGGTATAATTTCCTTCATAAACTAATTTTTCTTCTTTTTTACAAGAAAATATTTCACTTTTTTCTAATGCAAAAGTAATGATTTTTTTAATTTGTCATTTTACAATATGATAATAATTTTATGTAAAAAATAAATATTCAATTAAAAAAGATAACTTTTTGTAAATAAATTGCACAAAATGAACTAAAACGAGCAAGGGATTGTTTGCTTTCAAATAGTTTTGAAGGATGTTTGCTTTCATTTTATTACATTTTTTAAGAGTCAATTAACAAAAAACGTCGTATATTTGTGCATCTAATCAAATCGAACATGAAAAAAATAATACTTTTAGTGATGATTTTAAGTTCCTTTTTGAATGGTTTTTCACAAACAGATTTATTTCAAAAAAGAGAATTCATCTATAAAGGCGACACATTAAAATACAGAGTATTATTCCCCGACAATTACGATAAAACCCGTACATATCCTATCGTACTTTTTCTACACGGCTCAGGTGAACGTGGAAACGACAATGAAAAGCAATTAGTGCACGGTTCATGGTTGTTTACAAATCCTCAAAACAGAAAAGATTATCCTTCCATTGTTATTTTTCCGCAATGCCCTGAAAAAGAATATTGGGTGAAGCTTGATGAGAAAAGCAATGACAAATTTTCTTTTCTCGAAAAGCCCGAAATTACCAAACCATTGTTTCTGGTGAAAAAGTTGATGGATTATTTCATTAAAAACGAAAGTGTGGATAAAAAACGAGTATATGTTATGGGGCTCTCGATGGGTGGAATGGGTACATTTGATTTAATATGTCGTTATCCTAAATATTTTACAGCTGCCATCCCTATTTGTGGAGGCGTGTATGAACCGCGTTTAAAGAAAGTAAAAAAAATGCCGATACGCATTTTTCATGGTACGGCAGATAATGTGGTAAATGTAGATTTCTCACGAAATGCTTACTACGAACTGAAAGCGGACGGATCATACAAAGCAGAATTAATTCTGTTCCCCGGTGTGGGACACAACAGTTGGGATTCGGCGTTCACTTATCCTGATTTTTTAGGATGGCTTTATTATCAGGAAAAGTAATCGGTAGAAATCAAAAAGAAAAGTAAAAAACAATCAGAAGCAATTCCGATGTGTTTTTGGGTACTTTTGTGTAAAATAAATAAAAACAAATTGAAAAATGGCGAAGTTAAAAGGTGCGGTAATTGTAAACACAGAGCGTTGTAAAGGATGCAATTTATGTGTGGTGGCTTGTCCGCAAGATGTGCTTTTGCTTAATAAAGAGGCAAATGCCAAAGGATATAATTACTCTTATATGAAAAATCCCGATGATTGTACCGGATGTTCTACGTGTGCATTGGTTTGTCCTGATGCCTGTATTACAGTATATAGAGTAAAAGTTGAGCAATAAATTTATACGTTCAATTGAATAATTAATCTGTAATTGTAAATTTAAAATTGTAAGTTTAAAAAATGGAACAAGATATAAAATTAATGAAGGGAAATGAAGCCATTGCACATGCTGCAGTTCGAGCCGGATGCGATGGATATTTCGGTTATCCCATTACACCTCAGTCCGAAATAATGGAAACGCTTATGGACTTGGAACCCTGGAACACAACAGGAATGGTAGTTTTGCAAGCGGAAAGCGAAGTGGCATCCATTAATATGGTATATGGAGCCGCCGGTTGCGGAAAACGCTCTATGACATCCTCATCAAGTCCCGGTATGAGTTTGATGCAAGAAGGAGTTTCCTATATTGCAGGANCAGAACTTCCATGTGTTGTGGTAAATGTAATGCGCGGCGGTCCCGGATTAGGAACAATTCAACCAAGCCAGGCAGATTATTTTCAGACGGTAAAAGGCGGCGGGCACGGCGACTATAAAATGATAACATTAGCTCCGGCTTCCGTGCAGGAAATGGCAGACTTTACCGTGCTGGCTTTTGATTTGGCATTCAAACACCGTGTAACCTCTATGGTTTTAGCTGATGGAATTATCGGACAAATGATGGAAAAAGTTGTTTTACCACCTTTCCGTCCGCGATTTACGGAAGAAGAAATCAGACAAAATACCCCTTGGGCTACCATTGGTAAAACTCAGGAGAGGAAACCCAATGTAATTACTTCATTAGCGATGGCGGCGGAAGAAATGGAACAGTTAAATCTCCGTTTGCAAGCGCGCTACCGTGAAATAGAAAGAACTGAAGTTCGTTTTGAAGAATTTAATTGTGAAGACGCCGAATATTTGATAATTGCTTTTGGCATCAGCGCCCGAATTTGTCAGAAAGCGGTGGAATTAGCTCGCGAAGAGGGATTAAAAGTAGGTTTGCTTCGTCCTATAACACTTTATCCTTTTCCTACAAACGAAATAAAAAGATTATCGGAACAAGTGAAAGGAATGCTTACGGTAGAAATGAGCGCGGGACAAATGGTGGAAGATGTGAGGTTGGCTGTGAATGGTAAAGTTCCTGTGGAATACTATGGACGCATGGGCGGAATTGTATTTTCGCCTGAAGAAGTATTGGATGCATTGAAAAGTAAAATTGTAAAAAAGTAAATTATGACAACAGCAGAAATAATAAAATCCGAAAATTTGATTTATGAAAAGCCGTCGGTTTTGAATGAAACACCAATGCATTACTGCCCCGGTTGTAGTCACGGAGTAGTGCATAAGCTGATTGCGGAAATAATACAAGAAATGGGAATACAAGAAGAAACCATCGGTGTAGCTCCTGTAGGATGTGCCGTGTTTGCTTATAATTATATTGATGTGGATTGGCAACAAGCTGCTCACGGACGCGCACCCGCGGTGGCAACAGGGATAAAACGTTTGTTGCCCGATAGATATGTGTTTACTTATCAGGGCGACGGTGATTTAGCCGCCATCGGAACAGCCGAAACCATCCACGCTTGCAATCGGGGTGAGAATATCGTGATTATCTTTATCAATAACGGTATTTATGGTATGACAGGAGGACAAATGGCGCCCACAACGCTGGTTGGAATGAAATCGTCCACTTCTCCTAACGGACGCGACATTGCTAAAAACGGTTATCCGTTAGATATAACGAAACTCTTGGCTGAATTGGACGGAACGTGTTACGTTACCCGTCAGAGTGTTCACACTGTTGGTAATGTGCGTAAAACTAAAAAAGCTATTCGAAAAGCATTTGAAAACTCGATGTTGGGTAAGGGAACTTCCATAGTGGAAGTGGTATCTACTTGTAATTCAGGATGGAAACTTTCTCCCGCGGCATCTAACGATTGGATGGTGGAAAATATGTTTCCCGAATATCAATTAGGGGACTTGAAAGACAGATAAAATGAATTGGCTATTAGCTCTTTATCAATTTAAAAACACATATTAAAAAGCCAATAGTTAACAGCTAACGGCTAAAAATTATAAAAATATGAAAGAAGAATTAGTAATATCCGGTTTTGGAGGACAAGGAGTATTGTCGATGGGGAAAATCTTAGCTTATTCAGGATTAATGCAAGGACAGGAAGTAAGTTGGATGCCTTCTTACGGTCCCGAGCAGCGTGGAGGAACTGCGAATGTTACGGTAATTTTAAGCGATGACCGCATAAGTTCACCCGTGCTGAACCAATATGATACGGTAATTGTACTTAATCAACCCTCATTGGAAAAATTTGAAAACAGAGTAAAACCCGGTGGAATATTGATTTTTGACAGTAACGGATTTCATAAATTTCCTACCCGTACCGATATTCATGTGTATAGAATAGACGCGACGGAATACGCTTATGCGAACGATATGGCAAAAACATTGAATATGATTATTTTGGGTGGGTTTTTAAAAGTTCGTCCGATTGTGAAAATAGAAAATGTACTTCTCGGTCTAAAAAAATCACTTCCCGAACGGCATCATAAACTTATCCCGATGAACGAAGAAGCGCTTCGTATAGGAATGGATTTGATACGGAAAGTGAATTGAGACGAAACCCCGCATCAAAAATAAATGATTATAAAGAAAACCTGCGATAAATAAAAAGCACCGTACAAATATTGTCCCGCGAAATTGAAAAATTTTGCGGGATTTTTGTTTTAAAACATAAAATATATTAAAAAAATAAATATATTTGCAAAGAAGTTATATCCTGACTTATTGCGTAAAACAGATTATTCCTACAGCTTATTTTACGGTTACTTTTATTTACAATAACACAAATTGCGCATTAGAAAATGAATATAAATAACTAAAAATTAAACAATTACACTCAAGTTGCGCATTTTGTGTGTCAAAGCAAGAGTTGCGCATATTTGTGTGTTAGTGGCAATTGTACCAAAACAGATTACAAATGAGCTACGGAAAATTTCTAGATGAATCAGGAGACTTAAATAAATGGAGGAAAAAGAATAATCTTCCTGACCAGCATTATGAAAAGACATTTGCAGATTTAAGAGACATCTGGATTAAAGATAAACGATACTCGGAGTTGATAGCTTTTATTCACGAAAATTGGGATAGTGGACAATGGGATGATTTTTTTGAACCATTAGAATCTCATTTGCTCGAAAACAATATTAAAAACGAATATAAAATATTTTGGAAAGGGCTGATAAGGAATAGGTTAATGTCGCTTTGGGATTTATTAAAACATATTGACAAGGATTCAATCCTTAATGTTGAGCCTACTACTGATATAGGATTGTTCAAACGATTAAGCAAAAAGCTTTTTACGAATAATAAACTCTCGCCGATAGAAAAAATAGCGATAGACAAACAAAGAGAAACTCTAGATGGACTTGAATCTTTTTTGCAGGGTTTAAAACGACTTAAAGAATTTGATGAAATTTCAAAAATTGAGAAACTGATAGAAAATGTTAAAAACCTTGAAAAGCCCAAACCTAAGCCTACATCTGACAAACGTGTAATTGATGAAAGTGTATTTTGGGAACTGATTGATAATAACAGACAAAAATCTGAGGATAAAGGTGATTTCCTTGAATTGCTTACTAGTCAACTTGAGGAGTTTAAACCGACTGAGATTAGGCGATTTGAAAAGATTTTTCAGACTAAATTTCAGGAACTTAATCATTGGGATTTGTGGGCATTAGCTTACATTGTTCGAAGAGGATGCGATGACGATGCCTTCGATTATTTTAAAGCTTGGGTGATTTCTAAAGGGAAGGACGCATTTGAGGTTATAAAAGAATTGAAAGTTCCAGATTTGAAAAGGTTTTTCGATGAGGATCCACAATTTGAGGACATTTTATATCTTGCAGAGAATGTATATGAAAATAAGACTGGTGAAATAATGTCACCAATTAGAGTAAAAAGGCAAAGTTTGATTGGTGAAAAATGGGATGAAGATAAGTTATGTATTAAATTTCCAAAATTGTGTGAACTATTTGACTATAAAAACAACTGCCACTAACTATGTGTAAAAATAATAGCCGGTATAGTGAGTTATTGAATGACAGTAGTCCGCTTCAAATTTGCTACATTTCGATAAGAAATTCGCCCGCGAACGGCTACTATTCTTACACTTTACGTTGTATTAAATTTTTGTTAGACATATGAGAAACTTGAACACGAGGAAACTTTTGATTTTCTTATTATTGACCTTAGGAAGTTTTTACTCCTTTTCTCAAAACAATGTGCAATCAAAAAACACATCAAATATATATGAACGACTCAATGCTCGGTATGAAAAATATTTAGGCCAAAAATTCCCAGATTTTTCAATCGACACGTATGATTCGAATTTGTTTTCAAATAAAAAATTTGAGGGCAAAATTGTCTATATAAATTTTTGGAATAAGCACTGTTCCCCTTGTGTTGCAGAAATGAATGGTTTGAATCAAATGTATTTGAAACTAATACAGCGCCCTGATTTTCTATTCGTATCTTTTTCGACAGATCCTGATTCTGTTATTCAAAAATCTGTGATAAAGTATGATATCAAATTTAAAGTTTACAGACTTTCAAATGAATTGTTTTCTCGATTAAATTTTAACAATGGAATTCCAACCAGTATCATATTAGATAAAAATGGCATTATTAAATTCTTTAGATGTGGTGGACCCGGTGATAAGAAGCAAGCGACAGAACATGTGATGACAGAAATTTATCCAAAGATTATAGAATTACTTGAAAAGAAGGACAATTCTTCAAAGTCAAAATAAAAACTAATGCCAACACCCATCGCTGCCGCACGATTGCATCGTGTGGCAGGTAATTGGAAAGTAAAACAGATACAAAAAATAGAGAACAATGAGTAGAAACTATAAGTTTCATAATCCGGTAGGAGTATATTTTGTAAGTTTTGCTGTTGTTGAATGGATAGATGTGTTTTCAAAGAATGAATATAAAGACATATTACTTGATAGTTTGCGATATTGCCGGCAAGAAAAAGGGATGGAAATATATGCTTGGTGCGTAATGAGCAATCATGTTCATTTAATATTTAGTAGTACCAAAGAAGAAAAACCGGAATTGATATTAGGTAGTTTTAAGCGTTTTACCAGTAAAGCAATAGTGGCGGCAATAAAAGAGAATCCACAGGAAAGTAGAAAGGAGTGGCTACTTAAGCAATTTGAAGAGGCAGGAAAAAAATCTTCCAATGTAAAGCGGTATCAATTATGGAGACACGACAATAAGCCAATAGAACTTTGGAGTAATAAAGTAATAAACGAAAAATTAAACTATATTCATAACAATCCGGTTGAAGAAGGTTTAGTATTTAAAGCCGAACACTATGTATATAGTAGCGCTATTGATTATGCGGGAGAAAAAGGTTTACTGGACATTGTGCTGATTTAATATTGTTACCACACGATGCAATCGTGCGGCAGCGGGCGGAAAGGACAAGGTGAATCTACTAACATTAAATATTACTATAAATACACTGAAATTCAATGTCGGGAGATTAAAGTTTAATGTCCCAGAAAACAAAAAAACTATTCGTCCATTCTCGGGGTGACTTAAAGTCTCCCCGAGAATTTTACCACAAGCCGCTGGTGAGGGTTTTATCCTAATTTACTTGATAATTGATGGTCGCACATATACAAGAAATCATAAATTTTTCGTCCAACCAGATTCAAATAAGTTCACATTTCAAAGTCAGCTATTAAATAATCCGGGATTTTATTTTGTTACAGGTAAAATTTTCCTGAAATTCTTATCCCGTAGCAGCGGATATTCAAATTAAGAAGTTGGCAGGTGACATTGGCAATCTCACCTATTTGTACTATAAGGAATTGTATTCCGGATTAAAAATTTCTCTCTTTTCTCGTTTGTAACGAGGAGTTAACGGTGGTTCGCTTAATAAACGACAGAAAAGAATAGCTGTCTTTGTTGAAAATAACAAACTTTGGAATGTGTACTGATATTCCCTTTCTCCCGCGCGGTTTTATTTTGTGTTTAATCATTTCCTAAACGAGAGAATGGATAGGGGAGCGGAGCAAAATCAAAAATGGATGTTGTTGTAAACATTCCGGCTGTCAATTTTTTGTAACAAGCGAGTAACCGAAAAAATACTTTTTTTAAAAAACCGAGGTCATGTAGAAAACGTAACGTTCCGAAACGTACATGTACCGGGTAAAATAAAAAACGTAACGTTACAAAACCTACATGCACCAGGTAAAATGAAAAATGTAACGTTCCGAAACCTACATGTACCGGGTAAATTAAAAAACGTAACGTTACAAAACCTACATGCACCGGGTAAAATGAAAAACGTAACGTTACAGAACGTACATGCACCGGGTTTTCTGAGTTTCGGAATTTTTTAAATACGTTATCGATTTAATTTTATATTCCCTCCACTCTCTCTACTCCTCCTTTCTAACGAGGGGTTAATGGTAGTTTGTTCCGTAAACGGCACAAAAGAATAGCTGTTTTGGTTGAAAACCAATAAACCATAACAAACTTTGGCAAAGTTATTAATCGTAAGGAATAATCGCACCTTTCTCTTTCCCTCAATTTGAAAAGGAAAATAAAATATTTCAATACTCTAAAATTCAGTCGTCTATAATTTATTATCTTTTTAATACAGCCCGGAATAATAATGTCGTTTTCTTATTATATTTGCAGTAATTTTATCTAACATCTCAAAATTTATATCATCATGGAAAACACGGGTAAAAAAGAGGAAATTTGTTGTCCGCCTTTTGACCCTCAACCTTGGGAGGACAAAATTTTAGTGTGGGAAAACAAAAAATTCATTAAAAGCAAAGTTTTTACGTTCTTTTACATCCCTGTAAATTTTGGTGGAGTAATGACAAAACTGATGAAAGTTGTTGAAAAAAATCAAGTTCAAACTCCCGATTATTTGTGCCTTTCAGACCATACTTCAAAATGGAATATGGATGTTTATCTTGCTGTGGATAAGGAAGTTCCAAATGTTGAAAATATAGAACTTTCGGGTAAGTTTTATAGCCGTTTATACGAAGGCGATTTCAAAAAAACTTCGGAATGGACGGAAGACTTCAAAAAATACGCAGCTGAAAAAAATCTGGAAATAGAAAAATGGTATATGTGGTATACAACTTGCCCTAAATGTGCTAAGAAATACGGAAAAAATTACGTAGTCATCATTGCTAAAATTAAATAATTATGGACGACGAAACAAAGAATTGCTGTAAAAGTGGTAATCGTAACGCTGCTGCCGGTGGAGGTGCTGTTTACGGACTAGGTCTTATTGGAGCTGCAGTTTACTTTATTTCACACGCAGCTACGTTTTGGCTTGGAGTACTTGGTTTTGTAAAAGCTATTGTTTGGCCCGCGTTTTTGGTGTACGATGCTTTCAAGTATTTGGGAAACTAATTTAAAACAAAAGCGCCCGGTTTTTTTTCGAGCGCTTTTTTGTTTTTATTCGTTTTTTTGAGCTATTTGTTTTCATTTTATCTTTTTACAAAGCAAAAGCCGTTTTTTATATTAACTTCCTTTATTTATCTCCCTGTTTACAATTGCAGGATTATGTATGTAAGCCGCTCGGCATCATATTTTTTAATAATCACTAAAAACCTTCTTCTGTTTCCTTTGAAACAAAATTTCTTTGTATCTTTGAAGCCAAAAAAATACGCGATTGTGTAATTTGCTTCCAAAACGAGCGAACATAATTTGATATGAGTGTTTTGTCTGGAGTTTAATGCCGGCAAACAATAATTTTCTTCCGGATTGAACGTTTTTTTGTAAAAAGTGTAATTTATAATAGTATATTCAATAAAAATCTTTCCAAAATAATGAAAAAATTCAGATTGCTGAACAACATTTTTGGGTGGCTGACTTTCGCTATAGCAGCCATCACGTATCTAACTACCATAGAGCCCACCGGAAGTTTTTGGGATTGCGGTGAGTTTGTTTCTTCTGCTTATAAATTAAACGTAGGTCACCCTCCCGGAGCACCTTTTTTTATGTTGATGGGAAAATTCTTTTCTCTTTTTGCGTCTCATCCCTCGCAAGTTGCAGCAATGGTGAACTCTTTTTCAGCTTTATGCAGCGCTTTTACCATTCTGTTTCTTTTTTGGACCATCACTCATTTGGCTCGTAAAATAGTAGCAAAATCAGAAGAAGAATACACAACTGCCAATATTATTGGAATTTTAGGCGCAGGAATGGTGGGAGCATTGGCTTACACATTTTCCGATACGTTTTGGTTCTCAGCGGTGGAAGGTGAAGTTTACGCTTTTTCATCCCTTTTTACAGCGGTAGTTTTTTGGCTGATATTGAAATGGGAACGAGTTGCGGATCGTCCCGGTTCTGACCGCTGGTTGATTTTGATTGCTTATCTGATGGGGCTTTCCATTGGAGTTCACTTGCTGAATTTATTAACCATTCCGGCAATTGTTTTGGTTTATTATTTCAAAAAATACACCCCCACTTGGAAAGGAACTTTAATTGCTTTAGTGGCATCTGTGGCTATTTTAGGATTTACACAGTATGGAATTATCCCGGGATTTACAACCGTAGCTGCAAAATTTGAGTTGTTTTTTGTAAACACACTTGGAATGCCTTTTAACAGCGGTATGTTTATTTATCTTGCCTTGATGATTGGAGCTATTTGTTGGTCGATATATGAATCTTACGCGGAAAAAAACTACCTGAGAATGACGCTTTCTTTCATTCTGGCTGTAACATTGGTAGGTGTTCCGTTTATTGGAGAAAGCTTATTAATAGGTTTGTTGGTTATCGGTATTTTAGTCGGTTTCTTCTATTTCAAAAAGAAAAAAGTCAGCGCGCGTTGGTTAAACACGTCTATGTTGATGATTGCGGTAATGTTAATAGGTTATTCCACTTATGCTGTAATTATGATACGTTCCGCAGCCGATCCTACTATGGACCAAAATTCACCCGACAATGTTTTTGCATTAAAATATTATCTGAATCGTGAACAGTACGGAGATCGTCCATTATTATTTGGCGGCACATACAACGCTCCTCCGAAAGTAGTTGAAGACGGTAATTATATTCGTTTGGATGTAACTAAAAAACCGCTTTATACGCCACAACCTAAAACTAATCCTTCTGACAAGGATAGATACGTGATTGCCGGATATAGAATGGACGTGAAGCAAAATGATAATTTTATGATGCTTTTCCCAAGAATGTACAGTGATGAAGCATTGCATGTATCAGGATACAAAATGTGGGCAAATGTAAAAGGTACGCCAATTACCTATATGGATCCTTATACGGGGCAGGAAAAAACAGAAAATAAACCCACTTTTGGAGAAAACCTGAAATTCTTTATCGATTACCAGGTGAACTTTATGTATTGGCGTTACTTGATGTGGAATTTCAGCGGGCGTCAAAACGACATACAAGGAAACGGCGAAATTGAACACGGAAATTGGATTACAGGTATTGGTTTTATTGATAATATGCTTGTTGGCGACCAAAAAAATCTGCCTGCCGAACTAAAAAACAACAAGGGACACAACGTATATTATTTACTTCCTTTTATTTTGGCAATGCTGGGCATTTTCTTCCTGTTAAATACCGATAAAAAAGGAATGCAGGGATTTTGGATAACGCTTTTACTTTTCCTAATGACAGGACTTGCCATTGTTTTGTATCTCAATCAAACTCCTTATCAACCACGCGAACGTGATTATGCGTATGCCGGTTCATTCTATGCATTTAGTATTTGGATAGGACTTGGAGTGCTTGGATTAATTCAACTGTTAAATAAAGTTCTTCCCAAAAATATAAGCGCGGGAGCTGTAACGATTGCTTGTTTGGGAGTTCCGGTATTAATGGCAGCACAAAACTGGGATGACCACGACCGCAGCGGACGTTATACAATGCGTGATTTCGGACAAAACTATTTGATGTCTTGCAAACCCAACGCTATTATATTTACAAATGGAGATAACGATACGTTCCCGCTTTGGTATAATCAAGAAGTGGAAGGAGTACGAACCGATGTGCGCGTATGTAATTTGAGCTATTTACAAACCGATTGGTACATTGATCAGATGAAACGCGGCGCTTATGAGTCGGCTCCGTTGCCTATTTCCTGGACGCCTGATGAATACATCGAAGGAAAAAATGATGTAGTTAGTGCTGAAGATGCTTTACAAGGAAAAGCGTTGGATATGAATACTGCATTCGATTTCTTGCTAAGCAAAGACCCCAGCACAAAAATGGATGGCGACGGCTTCTTCCCTTCAAGACAACTTTATTTGCCAATTAATAAAGAGGAAATCATAAAAACAAATACGCTTCCGGCATCGAAAGCTGATAGCATTGTTCCTCAAATGTTTTTCAATTTGGACAAAAGAGTGACAAAAAGCTCTATAATGATGCTTGAAATGCTTCGTACCAATCAATGGAAACGCCCTATGTACATTGCTACTACGGTTGGTGATGATTATTACCCGAAAAGCTTCAATAATTATGTAGAAAGTACAGGTTTAGCAAATCATATTGTTCCTATGAGAAGTTATGGCGATGATAGAAGCGTCAATGTAGATGAAATGTATGATAATATGATGAATAAATTTAAATTTGGCGGCATTGAAAACCCCAAAGTGTACATTGATGAAAACATTATGCGTATGTGTCATACACACCGGATGCTTTTTGCAAATTTGGTGGACGCGCTGATACAAAAAGGTGACACTGCCCGGGCTAAAAAAGCATTGGAATACTGTGAAAAGATGATTCCGGCTAAAACTGTACCTCATAACGATTATATTTCCACTTTGTTGGGTCAGTATTATTACCAACTCGGAATGTTCGCCGAAGGAAACAAGATTTTAGATGCTGTGGCTAAAAATAATGTAGAATATCTTACTTGGTATACAGGTTTGACAAGAACTCAACAAAATATCTCCGGTAGAAATATTGAACAAAATATGGCATTGCTCAATCATATTTTACAATTGACTGACGAGGCAAAACAAAAAACGCTGTTTGATAAATATATTAAACCGTTTGAACGCTTCGCTAACTATTATAATATGAGGGCAAAATAATCACCCTTAGGAAAATTACTTAACTTTGCCAAAATTTGTAACTTTGGCAAAGTTTTTTTCTTATAACTTTATATGGATGTATGAAATTTCAAGTTCCTGCGATGTTAAGATGGTGCTGGAAAGGTGTAACTTGGCGCGAAAATAAAAAAGAAAAATGTATTTATCTAACTTTTGATGATGGACCTATACCTGAAGTAACACCAAAAGTGTTGGATATTTTGGATGAATTTGATGTAAAAGCCACTTTTTTGTGTGTGGGAGACAATGTAAAAAAGCATCCCGAAACGTACAGGGAAGTGTTGCGCAGAGGACATCGGGTTGGGAATCATACATTTAATCACATTAAAGGATTCGGTTTTTCTGCTGATGAATACGTTGGGAATGTAAAAAAAGCATCGGAATATGTTGAAAGTAAACTTTTTCGTCCGCCTCACGGACAAATTACACATAAGCAGATAAAAAGATTATCTTCCGATTATCGGATTATTATGTGGGATTTTATTACGTTTGATTACGACAAAGCATTTTCCGTAGAAAAAATAATGAAAATTGTCAGGAATAAAACCAGGAACGGTTCTATTGTGATTTTTCATGATTCATTGAAAGCCGAAAAAAACGTGTTGGAAGCATTACCGCAAGCACTGAAATTTTGGAAAGAGGAAGGATATGAGTTAAAAGTTATTGGGTAGTTATTTGTCTGCGGCATTATTTACGCTAATTCATTACGCTTTTATTTTAGTAAGAAATATCGAAGCAAAAATATGAAAGAATCGATTTTGCATTACGTTTGGCAATATAAATTATTTCCGCAACATCAGTTAAAAACTACCGATGGAGAAAGCGTGGAGGTAATTGATGTCGGGCGTTTTAATACCGATGCAGGACCCGATTTTTTCAATGCGAAAATAAGAATAGGCGAAACTGTTTGGGCAGGGAATGTGGAATTTCATCAGCGTAGTTCCGATTGGAAACGACATAATCACGTGGAAAATCAAGCGTACGATAATGTTATTTTACATATTGCAGAAAAAGTGGATGATAATATTTTCAGAACCAACGGTGAGAAAATTCCTCAAATGGAATTAAAAGTTCCGGAAGATATAAGAAAACGTTACGATAATTTACTTGCAAACAAAACGTGGATTGCTTGTGAGAATAAAATCCGGGAAATAGACAGTTTTAAAATAAATGCTTGGAAAAACACGCTGCTTACCGAAAGGTTGGAAAACAAAACCGATGCAATATATCAATTATTGGAGCAATCTGAAAATCATTGGGAAGAAGCATTTTATATTTCACTGGCACGGAGTTTTGGTTTTGGCATAAACAGTCAACCGTTTGAGATGCTCGCAAAAACGCTGCCGTTGAACATTTTAGCCAAGCACAAAGACAATTTATTGCAGTTGGAAGCGTTACTTTTCGGGCAAGCCGGTTTTCTTGAAAATGAATTAAATGATGATTATCAGCAATCGTTGAAAAAAGAATATCGCTTTCTGCAAAGCAAATACGTTTTAAAACCAATAGATGCGTCGCAATGGAAACTGCTCCGTTTGCGTCCGGAAAATTTTCCGCATATCCGTCTGGCGCAGTTTGCAAAGTTAATTCATCGCTCTTCAAAACTTTTTTCAAAGATATTGGAAACAGAAAATGTGAATGAGTTGCGGAAAATGTTTCAAAGCGAGGTTTCAGATTATTGGCAAAAACATTATTTGTTTGGAAAAGAAAGCCGTTTCTCACGTAAGAAAATGGGGAACGGTTCCATTGATATTTTGTTGATTAATACGGTTGTTCCGTTTTTATTTTCTTATGGGAGAAAGAAAAACAGCGATGAACAAATTGATAAAGCATTGAATTTATTGGAAAATCTTCCTGCTGAAAATAATTCTATCATAGAAAAATGGAAAGGATTAAATATCTTTGCCGAAAACGCGTTCGATTCACAAGCGTTGCTTCAATTGAAGAAAAATTATTGCGATGAAAAAAAATGTCTTCGCTGTCGCATTGGTCATCAAATTTTGACATTAAAATAAACAGATGAAATTAAAATATTACATACAATCACTTTTATTTGCGCTGCTAATAGCGTCTATTGTTCCTTCGTGCGCCAATCGCGGACAAGGACCTCAGGGAGGACCAAAAGATACAATTCCGCCAAGTGTTGTAAAGTCGTTTCCGGCAGACAAAGCGCTGAACGTGAAAAAAAAGAAGGTGGAAATTCTTTTCGACGAAAATGTTGTGGTGCAAAAAATTGCCGAGAAAGTAATTGTTTCTCCTCCTCAGCGTGTTGCGCCCAGCATACAAGCGTATGGAAAATCGGTAGTAGTAGAGTTTAATGATACATTGCAGGCAAATACCACTTATTCCATTAATTTTGGCGATGCCATTGTGGATAACAATGAAAATAATCCGCTTAAAAATTATGTTTTTTCATTCGCGACCGGAAATTCCATTGATACGCTTGAAATTAGCGGAGCGTTGATTAATGCCGAAAACCTGAATCCAATGCAAGGAATAACTGTGGGAATTTACAGCGATTTTGTTGATTCCGCTTTCCTGAAACAGCCGTTTTTGCGTATTACCAAAAGTGATGAAAACGGAAAATTTACGGTTCCCAATGTAAAAGAAGGAAAATACAAAGTGCGTGCACTGAAAGACGACAGCCGCGATAATATTTTTCAACCCGGGGAAGGATTGGCTTTTAACGATTCCATATTTTCTCCATCCGTAGAAGTTTATCAAAAACAAGATACGATTTGGAAAGATTCTGTAAAAATTGATACTATTAAAACCGTCAAAGCGGTGCGTTTTTCGCCCGACAATGTGTTGCTGCGTTATTTTAAAGAAAATATAGGTAAAAAACAGCGTTTTATTAAATCGGAACGGAAAGAAAGAAATCATTTTACACTTTATTTTAACGCGCCGGCAACAGAATTACCCACACTTGAACCGCTCAATTTCGATTGGAAAGATAAAGTATTGGTAGAAAAAAATGCCACATTGGATACCTTAACTTATTGGCTTACAGACAATGAACTTGTGAATAAGGACACGCTTTCAGTAAGAATGAAATATTTAAAAACAGATTCTACTAATAACTTATCTTATACTACCGATACACTTCATTTTGCGTACAGGCGGGGAAAAAACACACAACCGCCCAAACAAAAAGAAGGAACAGAACCCCAAAAGGATTTTTTAAGTATAAAAACTAATTTATCAACAGGTTTTGATGTGTATAATCCGATTAAGTTAGATTTTGATGTACCTGTAAAATCATTAGACAGTACTAAAATTCATTTGAGTGAAATGAGAGATACCATTCCGATACCGCTTAAATTTGCTATCGCTAAAAAGAATGAAGTGGGGTTAAAATACGAAATCAGCTACAATTGGAAACCGGAAACTACTTATCTTTTGGAAATAGATTCAGCTGCGTTTAACAGCGTTTATGATGTACACACCAATAAATTGAAAAGTGATTTCAAAATAAAATCGTTGGATGATTATTCCAGCATGAAACTTCTGCTTGCAAAATACGATTCTACTGCTGTTTTTCAAATAGTTAATACTAAAGATGAGGTTGTAAAAACTATGCCGGCTCAAGAAAAAGGAACTCACATTCAGTATTTGCAGCCCGGCGATTATTATATCCGCATTTTTATGGATAGAAACCGAAATGGAAAATGGGATACAGGAAATTATTTGGAGAAAAAACAGCCGGAAGAAGTTTATTATTACCCTAAAAAACTTACGCTAATCAGGAATTGGGAAGTAGAAGAAACGATAGATTATCTAAGCATACCACTGTTGCAACAAAAGCCAAAGGAATTAATTCAGAAAGAGAAAAAAGAAAATAACTGAACATAAAATATTTCAGAGAAATATGTAATTTTGTAAGCGATTTGCGGTAATAGCTCAGTCGGTAGAGCGTTGGCTTCCCAAGCCGAAGGTCGCGGGTTCGAACCCCGTTTACCGCTCAGAAAAGAAGAGTTGAAGAATTCTTCTTTTTTATTTCACAAACAAGTTCAAGGTAGGGACTAGTCTTTTTATTATTTTTCATCATTTCTTAGTTCGTTTACGTATAAATACAAAAACAAATATCCATTTTTCTTCCAGAAAAAAGAATTCTTTAGCACTTAACTTAAATAAAGAGGAAATTGATTTTAAAGAAGAAGTTTACATTTCAGATACTTTTGGGTAAAAATAAACAAAACGTCTGACAAATTAAAACCCTGTCAGACGTTTTCGTATCATAATTAATTTGTTTTACTTTACATTAAATACCACTCTTAATTCATCTATTTCCTTATCACCCATCGGTTTAAGTTCTCCGATGGAAGTTGCCATTACTAATGAATTGGCTGAGAATTCAGCAACTTCAAGATAATCAAATGTATTAAGCAATTTATCTCCCGTAACGAAAACACTGTCATTTTCCACTAAAATAACTCTGTTATCGTTAAACATTTTAGCGACTTCATCTATCTCGTTATAAATCAAGCCAAAAGGAATTGATGGAACATCTTGAAGGAAAATCCAACTTTCAGGAATGGTGCGTACATCAAATTTTTTACCGCTTACCGCGTGCGCCATCAAATTAATGGGCTGGGTACAAATAATGGAATTGATATGTGGATTTAATTGATAAATTCGTTGGTGCAAAGCCACAGAACGACTTGGTTTTTTGCCTGCTTCCGCCATTCCGTCTTTAATCTGAATAATATCTTCAGGCATAATGTCCCAGCGTGCAATATCGCGTGGCGTAATTAAAAAATCATCGCCTTTCCAACGCACAGAAACCGTTCCGTAAGTAGAAATCATCAAGCCCTGATCACACGCACGACGAATTATTTTCACCATATCAGAACGCAATGCTCTTTCATCTGACGGATAATTAATATCCATAAAATGAGCGATGTTGGTTGGAATATGATTGACATATTGGGAAACTTCTTCGTCGGTTAAATAATTTACACCTCCTAATTTTTTTGCATTGATAATGGTACGACAGCAAAATTCCAAAGTTTCAAAACGCTGATAAGCGTCCATCATATCTGTTCCACCCAAAACTACGCCGTGATTTTCCATAATCACCGCTTTGTAGCTTGGATTTTTAAACTGTTTTGCAATTTTTTTACCCAAATCTTCACTTCCGGGACAACCATATTCCGCAAAACCAATATCTCCGCAAATGTTGTGCGCCTGAGGTACAATTTTAGTATCTGGAACGGTTCTGGCAATGCTGAAAGCCACCAATGCAGGCGGATGCGCGTGAATAATTGATTTTAGTTCAGGACGTGCTTCATAAATTGCCTTGTGAAAAGGATATTCAGACGATGGTTTGTGTGGTCCAATAATTGTTCCATCACTTTTGACACACATAATATCTTTTGTGGTCAAATTTCCTTTGTCAATGCCCGAAGGTGTAATCCAAATATCTCCATTATCATCGTGAATAGAGATATTTCCTCCTGATGTGGTTGTCATTCCACTGCGGTAGATGCGTTCAATGATAACATTGATTTGTTCTACCGGATGCATCATTTTTATATCGAGTTGTTTCATATCTGCCCCCTAACCCCCTAAAAGGGGGAATTTGAGTTTATAGTATTTAACCCGTAGTGCATTTAGACTACAAGTGTTTTTAAGTTGTTTATATTTCTATTTAATAGTTTGTTAATCATCTGAATAACTGTAACAGAAGTT
>LR026962.1:3030513-3145842 GCA_900498215.1 uncultured Paludibacter sp.
ACTTTGAGTGATAATCAGGAAATATTCCGTAAATTTATATCCCCTTTGTATAAATTTATGAACGAAACAACTACACGTGTTCCTATGACCGACTGGTATTGGACAGATAAACCGGAAAAAGCGGGCTTTCAGGCGCGTTCGGTTGTTGGCGGCTTATGGATTAAAATGTTAGAGAAAAAAATGGATGAAAACCAAATGTCTTTATATACAAAAGATAAAGTTTCATATTAAAAGTTAGCTGACTTTTCGATGTAAATAACTAATTTATTCAGCCAAATTGCATTTACGTGGTTATTTGTGGTAGAAATAAAATTAAAATAGAAATCTATATTTATGAACACACACATAAAGTATAAAATATTCGTATTATTCATAATTTTAATTTCGCCTGCTGTTTTCAAAGCGCAAATTTCGTGGCCCGAAGGTCAGCTTTTGCCAAGTTTTCCGGCATCGGCGCAAACTCAGGATTTAATTTATCTAAACGGGTCAACCCCGATTTATTCAAAAAGCTGGACTTGGCAGGCAGAGTCCGAAACCATAAATCACAGTACGGGTAGGTTGGATGGTGATGGCTGGCTTTGTCAGGTAGGTGTTGATACGCCTAATCAATTTATGGTGTATGGACCAAATGATAAAAATGTAACTGCAGGTCCTAATATCGCTGAATTTAGAATTATGACCGATAATAATACGATTGATAATGATACAGTGGTAAATTTGGATGTGAGAAACGCGACTACAGGAATTGTTTTAGCGTCTAAAAAAATAACAAGAAAGCAATTTACNTCNTCAGGAANTTATATTAGTTTCAACATAAATTTTCAAATGCCTGCTGATAGTCAAAAAATAGAATTAAGAGTTTTTTGGAGAGGAATCGCTTATACAAAAGTAGATTATGTAAGAGTAAAGCAAGATAATGCAGATGCGGAACAGTACTTATTTTCATCATTAAAAGGTATTGTGAATAAAANACAACCGAGAATATTCTCCTATGAAGGCGACGGANNTGCTGAAGGACCTTATACNTGGCTTAATTCTTTGGGNGTNCAATATNTTGAAAATAAAACCAGTAATTTGAANACACTTNNCAAATATCTTTCNGAAGTTTCCGGATTAATTGTTTACGATCCTGCTCAAATTCATACNGTNAACCTTGCCACTACTTTGGCTGGCAAAAGAAACGCTCTCGTNACTTCGCCCTCTTTTTTATCACTCNTAATGGCGCCNCCCTACAATCTTCCTNTTTTAGAAGATTTAAGAGGTAAATTCACCAATAAATTAGAGGTTTATCAAACATTATATGATAAATACTGGCCCGATATTGATCATCGTTTATTGATAGGATTAAATCCATTGGCACATAAAGCAGCNTTGAGGGAATATGTAACCGCTTTNGGAGCCGCTGTAATNTGGCTGGATCCAAATATAGCGGAAGAAAGCGCATTGTTAAATAAATTCCTGTCNAGTATGCCGACAGGAGCGAATTATATGGGTTGGTGGCCCGAAGAAGCGCCNGGCGTGGCAAGAGTTTCAGCTTATGGAATAACTACNATNGCGAGTGATTTTTCTACTAACTTGACATTTCATAGTGGAATGCCCAGAACAATAGAAGCCAAACCTATGCCATCCAAACCATTATTGGAGAATAAAATTTATGTCGCATTTATCCTCAGTGATGGAGATAANTTGCANTANGTAGAACATCTTTTACGAAAATTATGGAATAATCCCGATCGTGGTTCCGTTCCTATGGGATGGACATTATCGCCTGCAATGGTTGATGCTATGCCGGGCGCTTTAAATTATTTCCATAAAACTTCTACGATTAACGATAATCTTATTTCGGGTCCCTCAGGATATGGTTATACATATCCAACCAATTGGCCTTCGGTAGACGCGCTCAATCAATTCGCAGCGAAAACGGAAGAATATAACATTCGTGCCGGTTTTAGAGTAATCACTATTTGGAATACCATAACTGGTGGCATAAACAGGAATACAGGGAATGCTTTTTCCTTAAACGCTCCAACTTTGCTCGGTTTGACCGCTCAAAATACTGGAGGACTTTTGAGTATATATAATTCATCACTTCCGGGAATGCCCCTTTCTTGCAATTATTGTACAGACGTGCAAGCAATGAAAAACCACATTGCTTCTGCTTCTTCAAATTGGAACGGTTCAAGTCCAAGATTTGTTATTATACAAGCACAACCTTGGAATAACGTGACTCCCACAAGTTTCAAAGAAGTAATGAACTCACTTGATTCGAAATATGAAGTTATTCGTCCGGATCATATTTTTCAACTTATAAGAGAAGCCAATAATTTGTCGGTTAACCCGGGCGGAATTGAAGGAGATGGAACAGGACTTACAGGAATTTACTATAACGGGACTAATTTTGATACGGAAGTTGCTACAAGAGTTGACAGTTTGATAGATTTCGACTGGGGCAGCGGTTCTCCAATGCAACAAGTAAATTCGAACGGATTTTCAGTGAAATGGACAGGGCAGGTGCAACCACGATATTCGGGGACATACACTTTTTATTCAACAAGCGATAATGGAAGTCGGATTTGGGTAAACAATCAATTGATAATAGACAGTTGGATTGGATTAACAGGAACAACTTATTCAGGAGCTATAGATTTGAAAGCGGGTGAGAAATATAATTTAAAGGTAGAATATTATGAAAATGCAGGCGCCGCAAAATGTAAATTAGAATGGGCGAGTCCGCTCCAATCGCGTGAAGTGATTCCTCAGAAGCAACTTTATAAAGATATTGCTTCGACGGATATTTATAATAATAAGGAGTCCGCTCACTTTTTAATTTATCCGAACCCGACTGTGCATGGCTTATTAAACGTTCAATTAAATACAAGTCCTAATGAAGGCTCCTATATCAGAATATTTGATGTTTGCGGAAAAGAATTATTGCGGGAAAAAATCAAAGAATCCAAGCAGGAAATAGATGTAAGCAAACTTAAAAAAGGATTATACGTGCTTAATATTTATGCAAATAAACAAACCAAATCCATGCGTTACATTATAAATTGATAAAAAAACACATTATTTTAACCGGAATAAGAAAACCATGAAGTTACAAAAGCATCACATTCGTTTTAGTTTCATAAAAAGAAAACTATTTTTTATTGTTCTTTTTTTAGGGCTATTTTTGAGTAATAGTTCAATTCTATCGGCGGTGATTGTAAAGAATCTTCGCGTTGAATATATGAGAAATCCTATAGGAATAGACGTTATTCATCCCCGTTTCAGTTGGGAAATGGAGTCTGATGAAATCGGGGTAAAACAAACGGCATATCAAATTACGGTTTCTGATGAAGAAGGTAAAGTTATATGGAATTCCGGAGAAGTAAATTCAGATAAATCGGTGGGAATACAATATAATGGAGCGACTCTTTCAGCATCAACCCGTTATGTGTGGAAACTAAACGTTCGAGACAATAATGGCAATTTGACTTCCTCCACCGAAAATGNTTTTTTTGAAACAGGACTTTTATNCTCGGGTTGGTCTAACGCAAAATGGTTGAAAATAAAAAAGGAAAACGAATGTAATACGCCAACAAATTTTACTTTGTCTTGTGATATAACTGTTATTGACCAAAATGCAGGTGTGATTTTTGGAGCGAAAGATGCGAACAACATGTATATGTGGGCAATAAACACTTATCAAACCGGTTCGGATTTTCCGATTTTAAGAAGGCATATTTTTGAAAACGGGAATGTANAATTTACCGATGTGAGCTTACAAGGCAAATTTACCAAAGAACAAATACTGGGCGTTGAAAGAAGATTGAAAATTCAGGCTNTAAACAACGTTATTTACACCTATCTTGATGATATTCTAATTGANACATACAATAGCACATCATTGAAAGATGGATATATTGGTTTTAGAGTATATACGGGAGATAATAATACGCANGAACATGCTTATATAGATAATGTTGAATATACTTATTTTACAAAAGATGCCAATTGCAATCTCANATCGGCTACTTTGAAAGAAGATTTTGAAAATAATTCTAATGATTTTGAAGGAAGTAAAACCATTATAATAAANGGAAATACAAAAATGGATTTACANGCGGATGGAAATTCTGATTTACGTATCCTGCAAGGAGACGCTGGCGGTATTCCGATGTTTAGATCGGCATTCGCGTTATCCAAACAAATAAAATCTGCTCGAATTTATTCTTCCGCATTGGGCGTTTACGATTTATTCATCAATGGAAAAAGAGTAGGAAATCCGCAATCGGACGGGACGTTTGCTTATGACGAATTCAAACCGGGCTGGACTGACTATCGGAAAACTGTATTATATTCTACTTATGATATTACAAATTTGCTCAATGTAGGACAAAATGTTGTTGGAGCTCAGATTTCTTCCGGTTGGTTTTCAGGAGCTATCGCGCATAACGAATATGGCAATCCGGAATTAGGATTTATAGCAAAAATACTCGTTAACTATTCAGATGGTTCGCAAGATATAATTGTAACAGACCCTGCCGGTTGGAAAGCCTCAACAAATTCTTCAATCCGGATGGCAGATATTTATAACGGTGAAACTTACGATGCCCGTAAAGATACGGATTGGTCCTCGCCGGAATTTGACGCCTCAAGTTGGAACGATACTGAAATGCATAATTATTTCAAAGGAGATATACTCGCTTTTGTTGGTCAGCCTGTTCGCGTTCGTNCNGAATTNCAGCAAACTCCCAAAAACATTACCATTTATCAAGGAATAAAATCTTCAGGCTCTACTTATGGCGAAATAAATATTGTTAACGTGTTATCGGGCAATACAAATTTTTTACTCAAAAAAGGAGAAACCGCTATTTTCGATTTCGGACAAAATTTTGCAGGCTGGGTAAAATTCAAAGTGAAAGGAACGAGAGGTACAAGAATTACGGGTCGTTTCGCTGAAATGCTGAATGATTCAGGCGAAAGTTCGAGAGGAAATGATAACGCCAAAGGAACACTTTATTTGAAAAATCTTCGCTCGGCAAAAGCAACTTTAAATTACATTTTAAATGGAGAAGAACAGGGAGAAACATATCATCCTTCAATGACTTTTTTCGGTTTTAGATATTGTGAAATAACCGCGACGGAAGACATTGTTTTAGAATCGATGCTCGGTGAAGTGGTAGGAAATATTAATGAAGAAAATTCGTCGTTCACAACCAATAATGAATCGGTAAATAAACTGTATAATAATGTTTTATGGGGTCAAAGAAGTAATTTTTTAAGTATTCCAACCGATTGCCCTCAACGAGATGAAAGATTGGGTTGGATGGGCGATACGCAAGTTTTTTCACGCGCTGCTACTTATAATGCTGATGTCGCGTCATTTTTCAATAAATGGGTGAAAGATGTGCGAGACAGCCAACAGACTGACGGAACTTATCCTTCGGTAGTTCCTGATAATTGGGGCGTAGGATACGGACGCACTGCCTGGGCTGAGGCAGCTATTATCGTTCCTTGGAATATCTACCAAATGTATGATGATAGGGAAATTCTTAAAAATCACTATGAATCTATGGAGCGATTTATGAACTGGATGGCATTGCAACAATTTGATGGATACCTTTACAATGGAGCAAATACGCAGTACGGTGATTGGCTCGCGTATGAAAATACAAATCCTCGATTTATTAGCGTTTGTTATTATGCTTATGTAGCGCGTTTAATGTCGAAAATATCCAAAGCCTTATGCGAAACAACCGGTGATATTTTTGATCAAAACGTAACAAAATACAATACGCTTTATGACAATATAAAAAATGAATTCCAAAAAAGATATATAAGTACAAGGACTGGCGCGTTGTTTGAAGATACTCAAACTGCNTATTTGCTGGCTTTATCAAATGATTTNTTTGCAACTCCCGAAGCAACGCAAAAAGCGACAAATTTTCTTGTTNATAAAATAAAATCTAACGGAAATAAATTAAGTACCGGATTTGTTGGAACAGGAATTNTAAACCAAACCTTGAGTAAAATGGNAGCTTCTGAGACNGCTTANAGCTTGCTTTTACAACGTAGCGATCCGTCTTGGTTATACAGTGTTGATCAGGGCGCTACAACGATTTGGGAACGTTGGAACTCATATACAATTNCCAATGGATTTGGTGATCCGGTNATGAATTCTTTCAATCATTATTCTTACGGCGCCGTTTCTGAATGGATGTATCGTTATATGGCTGGAATAGAAGTAGATGAAAATAATCCCGGCTTCAAACACTTTATTCTTCAGCCAAAACCCGATAGCAGAGATGCGCTCACCGAAGAAAAAATTACAAAAGTAGATGCCGTTTACGGTTCATATTATGGAAAAATAAAAAGTAAATGGGAAANATTGTCCAACGGAAATTATCGGTATTCAATAACAGTTCCTGCAAATACGTCGGCTACAATGTATATTCTAAAACTAAACGGAACAAAAAAANTGTATCAGGCAGGTATAGCTGCAGATAAAGTTCAGGGAGTCAGTGCATTTGTTGAAGAGGAAAATAGATTTATATTAGAACTGCAATCAGGAAGTTATGTGTTTGATACAGATAGTTACAATACATCAATTTCAAATCCGGACGTAGAAAATAGTTTTTTTCGAATTTATCCAAATCCCGTTCAAACGGGAAAGGAAATATTTGTAGAAACAAAAATAGATAATATCTCCTTTGAGAATNCCTNTATAAACGTATATTCATTAGCGGGTGAAAAAATCGCCAATTACAAAATCCTGCAAAAAATTACGCCTATTTCTTTGCATCAAAATGCGGGAGCGTATATCCTTGAATTTAAATGCGGCGAAAAGGTAAAGGAAAAAGTAAAATTAATTGTCACCTAAAAAAAATAATAAAGATGAGAAAAAAAATGAGTTTCTTGTGTTTCGTATGTGCATTTTTTATTTCTGTAAATGCCCAAAATCCTATTGATTATGTCAGTACGCTTGTGGGAACACAATCAAAACATTCTCTATCCGCAGGTAACACATATCCTGCCATTGCATTGCCTTGGGGAATGAACTTTTGGACGCCACAAACAGGAAAAATGGGAGACGGATGGGTGTATACTTACGATGCGGACAAAATTCGCGGCTTCAAACAAACACATCAACCAAGCCCGTGGATAAATGATTACGGTCAATTTTCAATTATGCCGATGACAGGAAAACCCATTTTCAATGAAGATGAACGGGCAAGTTGGTTCTCGCATAAAGCTGAAATTGCAAAGCCAAATTATTATAAAGCGTATCTTGCTGATTACGATATTGTTACTGAAATAACTCCGACGGAAAGAGCTGCTATGTTTCGTTTTACTTTTCCTGAAAAAGAAAATTCTTACGTTGTAATTGATGCTTTTGACAATGGTTCATACATAAAAATTATTCCGGATGAAAATAAAATTATCGGTTATACCACAAAAAATACAGGCGGAGTTCCGGAGAACTTCAAAAACTACTTCGTTATAATTTTTGACAAACAATTCAGCTACAAATCAGCAGTAAATAATGGAGAAATAAAAAATAATGAATTGGAAGTTAAAGCAAATCATGCCGGCGCTATTATTGGATTTCCTACTAAAAAAGGCGAACTTGTTCACGCGCGCGTTGCCTCATCTTTTATCAGTTTTGAGCAAGCAGAACTGAATTTGAAAGAATTAGATAATCGTAATTTTGATTTGGTAAAAACCGATGGAGAGAAAAAATGGAATGAAATATTAGGAAAAATAGAAATAGAAACAAAAAATATCGATCAACTACGCACTTTTTACTCTTGCTTATATAGATCGGTACTTTTTCCGAGAAGTTTTTTTGAATACGATAAAAACGGAAATGTGGTGCANTATAGTCCATATAATGGTAAAGTTTTACCGGGATATTTGTTTACAGACACCGGATTTTGGGANACNTTCCGAAGTTTGTTCCCGTTGTTGAATCTCCTTTATCCNGAAATGAACAGAGAAATGCAGGAAGGATTAATNAACGTATATAAAGAAAGTCAATTTTTNCCGGAATGGGCAAGCCCGGGACATCGTCCGTGTATGGTAGGNAACAATTCCGCTTCCATACTCACAGATGCATATTTACAAGGCATAAAAGTGAAAGAACCCGATGTGCTTTGGGAAGGTATTGTAAAAACGGCAAATAGCGTTCATCCTCAAATTTCCTCCACAGGAAGATTGGGTTATCAATATTATAATCGNTTGGGATATGTTCCGTGCNATGTGGGAATTAAAGAAAATGCCGCGCGTACTTTGGAATATGCCTACGATGATTGGTGTATTTACCAACTTGGTAGAGCTATGGGAAAACCGGAGAAAGAAATTGACGTTTATGCCAAGCGAAGTCAAAACTATCGAAATCTTTTCAATAAAAAATACAACCTTATGGTNGGAAAGAAAGAAAACGGAGAATTTAGCGAACCATTTAGTCCTTTCAAGTGGGGCGGAGATTTTACGGAAGGAAACTCACTTCATTACACGTGGTCTGTCTTCCATGATCCACAAGGGTTGATCGATTTAATGGGAGGAAACAGCGTATTTAATCAGATGTTAGACACCGTATTTTCATTGCCCCCGATTTTTGACGATAGTTACTATGGATCGACCATTCACGAAATACGTGAAATGCAAATAATGAATATGGGAAATTACGCTCATGGAAATCAACCAATACAACATATGATTTATCTTTACAATTTTTCAGCCGCTCCTTGGAAAGCACAATTCCATCTGCGCGAGGTAATGGATAAATTATATACTCCTACTCCCGACGGTTATTGTGGCGATGAAGATAATGGTCAAACTTCAGCTTGGTATATTTTTTCAGCTTTGGGATTTTATCCGGTTTGTCCCGGAAGCGGTCAGTATGTAATCGGTTCTCCTATTTTTCCCAAAACAATTCTTCACTTGGATAACGGTAAAAAAGTAGAAATCAATGCTAAAGATAACAATAAGGAAAATGTATATATTAAAAGCTTAAAAATTAACGGTAAAAAGTATACCCGCAACTATCTTGAAATTGATGCAATTAAAAAAGGTATGATTATGGATTTTAAAATGGATAATGTGCCAAATAAAACTCGCGGAATTGATGAAAAAGATTTACCTTATTCATTTTCAAGTTTTAAGAATGAGAAATGATGTATGCAGCTAAAATAAAGAACGAAATCAATTTGGCAATAAATAGAAAAAGATAAATTTTTATCATACTAGTGGGTATTTTGATTATTCCGTTTCTCAAAATTTTCAACGGACTGATTACAATAAATGATCGATCAAAAACAAGAAAGACAATATCAGATGAAACGCATATTTTTATTTTATGTATTTTCAATGACCATTTTTTTATTAAATGCTTCAGAAATATCATCCGGGAGCACATATAAAATTACTTCGGTTTTTTCGAAAAATAAATCGCTTTCAGTTCGAAACTCATCATTGGACAATAAGGTGGATGTTGTAACTTGGACTGAAACAAATGTAAACGCGCAGAAATGGAGATTTGAATTGGCAAGTGATAATTTCTTTTTTATTTCCAATGNNTATTCCGGTAAATCATTGCATTATAGCGCAATGCGTCCAAAACCCGGAGACAGAATAGAACAAGACGCNAATGACAACAGCGCTTATTTTCAATGGGAATTTGTTCCTGTAAATAACACNGCTTATCCCAACACTTATTTTATTCGTTTTTCACTGAAATCATCGGAAAATTATCTTTATCTCGAACAATTGGATGATGTAGANGGCTCTAATGTGAAAGCGCAATTGAAAAGCACCGGAATTGACAGTTTGNGTCAAATGTGGAAAATAGAAGCCGTGAATGCTGCNCCTAATTCTGTTACACCTGAACTTCGGGAGGAAATGATGAANGGTTGGAAAGATTATTATTACAAACAAGCATCCGTGGGACATGTTTTAGGCGACGGAGGTTGGTGGGGNGATGCGGAAATGTTTGAAACCGTGCTCGATGCNTTTGAAACAACAGGAGATGTTAAATATAAGGAAATGTTTAATGAATTGTATATTAATTTCGTTTATCGAAACAAAACGGATTGGACATACAATGAATACAATGATGACATTGCTTGGATGGTTATANCTGCTGTTAGAGCCTATTTGATGTTTGACGATGGCAGATATTTGAACCACGCCCAAAGTAATTTCGATAAAATGTACGCCAGAGCTTTACTTCCTTCAGGAATGTTAAGATGGAAAGAAAATCCGCAAAATAATATGGGTACCAATTCCTGCATCAACGGACCGGCTGAAGTTGCGGCGTGTTATCTTGCTTTGGCAACAGGTAACGATGCTTATTATCAAAAAGCAAAAAAACTCTATGAANTTCAACGGCAATATCTTTACGATTCTTCTACAGGAAAAGTTTTTGATTCTGGAGTATGGAATAATGGTACGTTTTCAATTCAAAATTATTGGGTGTCCACTTACAATCAGGGAACGTTCCTTGGNGCGGCTTTAATGCTCTACAACAGGTATGGAGATGAAATGTATAAGAATGACGCACATAAAATTGTTGAATGGACAAGAAAGGATTTGTGCGATGCGAATGGAGTAATTAAAGTTTGCGGGAGCGGAAACGATTTGCAAGGTTTCAAAGGTATTTTGATGCGGTATTTACGCCGTTACATTGTTGATTTGGCTCAGGAAGACGATGTGGATTGGATGCAAAGAAACGCGGTGCACGCATTTAACAACCGAAATTCAAAACGGATTTCTTGGACCGGCTGGTGGGAAAAAACGACAGAAAATTTCATTTTTTCTGACGGATATAATTATGTAAATCAACCTTTTGGAGCTTCCACAGCTGTTTCAGCGGCTTACAATGCTCCTTTGGATAGAAATTTAATAATAAAAGACGCTTACCGCCCAATTGAAGCTGAGCATTTTGATTATTTGAAAGGGATTTTGGTCGAAAAGAAATCAAATGACGAAAATCAGCAGGTAGTAGGTAATATCTTTAATAATTACTATACAGCATATTGCAATGTTGATTTTGGAATCGAGCAGGCAAAAAAAGCATCATTCACAGTTTTGGGCGCATCTTCCGGCGGGTCTATTGAAATTCATTCAGGAAGTCCGACCGGTCTGTTATTAGGAACAGCAACTGTGCCATCTGATGTCTCGGGCGATTTTATTTCAACATCCTGTGATTTAAATAGTAATCTGATAGGAATGCAAAAAATATATCTCGTTTACAAAGGCGGAGGTTTTAAGGTAGATAATTTTTGTTTTTACAAATCGGGAACAGGTTTAGGAAATCCAAAAATTTCCACGTACATAAAACTTTATCCTAATCCGGCTTCAAACGAACTTTTTATCAAAACTCCCGAAAGTGGTAATGTATTAATTCAGGACTCATTGGGACGGATGATTTGTTCTTTTCAAATACAGGAAGGAATTACGAGTTTAGATGTGAAAAATTACACTACAGGCGTGTATTTTTTGAATTTTCTTACAAACGAAAGAAAAATTTGTACTTCATTTATCAAAAATTAATTGAAAATAAAAATTTACAAAAATAGAATGAAAAAAAATAAAGTTTCATTATTCTTAATAGCAATTATTCTCGGAAATATACTTAATATCTCCTCATTGTGTGCGGTAAATTACGTAAAAAATAAATCTCCGCTGGCTCAAGTTCCGTTTACACCGCTTCCACTTGGTTCTGTGAAAGCCGAAGGATGGCTGTTGAAACAACTTCAGCTACAAAAAGAAGGTTTAACCGGAAATGCTGAAAATTTATATAGTAGTTCAAACGATTTGGGTTCCGGTAGTGATTGGCTGGGCGGAACAGGCGATAGCTGGGAGAGGGTTCCTTATTATGTGAAAGGACTTATAGCTTTAGCTTATACGCTTGACGACCAGGAACTTAAAAATAAAGCTCAAAAATGGATTGACTGGTCGTTAAATAATCAAACTCGAAGCGGATTTTTTGGACCGTTACGGAATAATGATTGGTGGGCTCGTATGCCTATGCTTTATGCCATTTGCGATTATTATGAAGCTACCAACGATAATCGGGTGATACCGTTTTTAACAAAATATTTTCAATATCAACTCAATGTAATTGATACTCAGCCTCTAAATACTTGGGGAAAAGCAAGAGCCGGTGATAATATTGAAATTGTTTTTTGGCTTTATAATCGTACAGGTGATGCTTTTCTGCTTCAACTCGCTGATAAACTGAAGAATCAATCATACGATTGGACGGATATTTACACAAATAATAAATTTAATTTTTTTGGCGCTGATTTTCAGCCGAAGCACAATGTGAACGTTCCTCAGGCTATGAAAATGCCGGTAATTTATTCCCAAAAATCACAGTTGCAAACTGATAGAGATGCATTTTTTATCGGAAGAAACCATTTACTTTGTGATCATGGGCAAGCTCACGGAATGCAATCCGGAAACGAAATGTTAGCCGGAACATCTTCTGTAGCAGGTTTAGAACTTTGTTCGGTAGTAGAACAAATGCAAACCAACGAAACGGCTCAAATGATTTTGGGAGATGTGTCAATAGGCGATCAATTGGAAAAAATAGCTTTTAATGCCTTACCCGGTGGATTGACCAACGATATTAAAGGTTTGCAATATTATCAGCAGGAAAATCAGGTGATTAGCAAATTCGGTTATATCGGTTTTGGACAAAATTACGATAATGGAAATATGCCCGGACCTTATTCGGGATATGGATGTTGTCGTTTCAATTTTCACATGGGATGGCCTTATTATGTGAAAACCATGTGGGCGGCAACTGCTGACGATGGATTAGCCGCTATGGCTTATGGACCATCTTCAGTTAAGGCTTTGGTGGAAAATGGAACAGAAGTGACATGGAAAGAAACGACTAATTATCCTTTTGATGAGCAGTTGGTGTTTACTTTAACAACTTCAAAATCAGTTGCCTTTCCTTTAAAACTGAGAATTCCGGCGTGGTGTAAAGCTCCTCAAATTAAAGTAAACGGAGTTGTGCAAGATGGAGTGGCTGCCGGAAATTTTTATACTATTAACCGTACATGGAATAACAATGATGTGGTAATTCTTTTTTTGCCAATGAGCATTCAAGTTAACGAAGAAGTAAACAACGCTGTAAGTATTCAAAGAGGACCTATTGTTTATTCTCTTCAAATAGATGAAAACTGGTCCGTTCGAAATGATTATGGAAATGGATTTCGCGAATGCGAAGTTTTTCCGCTTTCAGCATGGAATTACGCTTTAATTATAGATAAAAATGATCCTGAATCTTCCATACAAATAAATAAAACGGCAATACCTGAAAATCCTTTTGAGCAAAACGTTACACCTGTTACTATGAACGTTTCGGCGCGAAAAGTTCCTGTTTGGGACTACGCATTTAATGAAAGATTAGCTACAGACCCTCCTTATAGTCCGGTAATGACTTCCGAACCCATAGAAAAAGTAACTTTAGTTCCTTATGGTTCGGGTACGCTAAGAGTAACGGCATTTCCAGTTGTTGGGACGACTCAAATGGAATCAAGCTCCTTTACTGAAAATTTCACAGACGGGCAAAAAGGCTGGGTGCAATATGGAGGAAGTTTTTATGTGAATAATGGAGAATATTATGCAACAAACATAGAAGGAAGTAACCCGAGCTCAAAATCGGTGGCTTCCAAAACAAATTTCAGTGATTTTATTTATAACGCTAAAGTACAAGTTAACAGCGATGGAGATGCGGGATTGATTTTTAGAGCGAGCCGATTTTCGTTTGGCGCTGACGAATATAACGGGTATTACGTTGGAATTAGCAGTTCAGCCAAGCAAATTGAGTTAGGGAAAGCAAATGGAACTTGGAACTCGTTGAAAACCGTAAATATGGACATCAAAACCAACCAATGGTACAATGTGAAAATTATTGCAAAAGGAACAAATATAAAAGTTTATGTGGATGATATGACCACCCCGAAAATTGATTTTGTAGATGCTTCTTTTGCATCAGGAGCCATAGGAATTCGCGCCTATCAGGCACGTGCTGTTTGGGATGATATTTCCGTAGTTTCTCTTTCAGATACCCGCGTTATTTCTGAAAAGTCGACAGATAAAATAATACTTTTCCCTAATCCGGTGAGTTCGAATCTGAAAATTGACATTCCACAGCAAGGTATTATGACAATTTATGATGTGAATGGAAAACTAATTTATTTTAAAAATGTAAATTCAGGAATGATAACCGTAGATACAAAAACATATACAGCCGGTGTTTATATTATAAGACTTGCAACGAAAAGCGGATTGTCGAGCGCTCGGTTTTTAAAGAAAGATAGAGAAACATCGTAGTTAATAGTGGATATCTTGTAATATCAATAAAAATAATCTTTAGTAATCTAATTTGTAAATATTTAATATCAGAAGACATGAAAACCAAAATTGTAATTTTAATTCTCGTAGTGCTTGGTTTATTTTTTTGTAAAAGTCAATGGAAAAAACCGGCTTTGCTCGATGCAAAAAACTTCGAAACGATAATAGATGGTAAAAAAGTCAGTTTATATACACTTCAATCGGGTAATGGTTTGTATATGCAGGTTACTAATTTTGGAGGGCGTGTGGTTTCACTGTGGTGTCCCGACAAGAAAGGAAATTTAGCTGATATTGTATTAGGTCATAAAACCATTTTGCAATATACTGAGTTTACCGGCGAACGTTTTATTGGATGTGTTGTAGGACGTTGTGCCAACAGGATAGCAAACGGTCAGTTTTCTATTGATGGAAAGACCTATAATGTTCCGAAAAATAATAACGGACAAAGTTTGCATGGCGGCTTAAAAGGATTGGATATGGTTGCCTGGAATGTGGATGAGATAAAATATAATGAAATTAAACTTTCATACACTTCACCTGACGGTGCAGAAGGCTACCCGGGAAATCTAAAAATTCAAATGACTTATACTCTTACTAAAAATAATGAGTTTAAAATTACATACCGTGCCGTTACCGACAAACCAACCATTGTAAATTTGTCTCATCATGGATTTTTTAATCTAAAAGGAGAAGGAAAAGGAACCATAAATGATCATATACTGCAAATTAACGCCGACAGTATTACACCCGTAAACGAAGTTTTGATTCCTACGGGCAAACTAATGGCTGTAGAAGGAACTCCTTTTGATTTTAACAAACCTACGTCTATTGGATTAAGAGTGGATGCAGATAACGAACAATTGAAATTTGGTAAAGGATACGACCACAATTGGGCGCTTAACAGAAAAACCTCCGATAAAGTAGAATTTGCAGCTTCAGTTTATGAACCTGTGAGCGGAAGATATTTGGAAGTATGGACAGATCAACCCGGACTTCAGTTTTACGGAGGAAACTTTTTCGATGGAAAAGGAGAAGGAAAATACGGCTCGACTCAGAATTATAGGGAAGCGATTGCATTGGAAACTCAAAAATTTCCGGATAGCCCAAATCAACCCAATTTTCCTTCGGTACGTTTAAATCCGGGAGAAGTATACAAACAAACTTGCATTTATAAATTTTCTATACGTTAGTGGAAATATAAAACAACGATTTACATTGCATAAATCTTTTAAAAAACAAACTCAGCTTGTAGTTAAAAACATTAGGAATCATTAATTTGAATATGAAATATAAAATATTAATAGCTGTTATCCTATCGGTAATAACAAATATACTTACAGCTCAGAAAAATAATCCTTCACCGAATCCGGCAGCTGTTGTTATCAGCGATAACGCCCGTTTTACTGTGCTAACTCCCAATGTAATACGTATGGAGTGGGCGGAGAATGCTATTTTTGAAGATAACGCTACGCTTACATTCATTAATCGTAATTTGCCTGTTCCCGCTTATAAAACTAAAATTAAGAAAGGTTGGCTGGAAATAAAGACGGCAGAACTAACATTGTATTACAAGGTTAACTCAAAAAAGTTTGATGCTACAACTTTGAAGATAGAATTTTCTCAGAATGGACGTAAAAAAGAGTGGAATCCGGAAATAATAGACCAAAAGAATCTAAAAGGTACCATTAGAACGTTGGACGGTACCGTTGGGAAATATCAATCTAACAATAAAAATGACACCATACAATTGGAAACAGGCATACTCTCCCGAGAAGGTTGGACGATGATAGACGATTCGCGCAGACCTCTGTTTGATAATTCCGAATGGCCCTGGGTGATGGCTCGACCTGAAAGTAAATCGCAGGATCTTTATTTTTTTGTATATGGCGACGATTATAAAAAGATGCTTTATAATTTTAGTTTGCTCGCAGGAAAAATAGCTTTACCTCCTAAATTTACGTTTGGTGTTTGGTGGTCGAGATACTGGGAATACTCTGATGTTGAATTGAAGAATTTGGTTCAAGAATTTCAGTCGCACAATATTCCGTTGGATGTTTTGGTCATAGATATGGATTGGCACAAAGTGAACAATCCGGCGTGGTTTGACGCGCAAGGAAGAAGATTGAAAGATCAAAGCGGAGAAGATTTTGGTTGGACTGGTTTTAGCTGGAACAGAAGTTTATTTCCCGATCCGAAAGGATTTTTAAAATGGACAAACGATAATCATATTTATACCAGTATGAATCTTCATCCGGCTTCGGGTATTCAACCTCACGAAGACCAGTATGAAGATTTTGCCAAAGCCATGGGTGTGGATCCTTCCACGAAAAAATATATCCCTTTTGATATCACGAATAAGAAGTTTGCACAAAACTATATGGATATTTTGTTACATCCTTACGAAAAAGACGGAGTGGATTTTTGGTGGTTAGACTGGCAGCAATGGGGTTCTACTAAAATTGAAGGAGTGAATCCGACATTTTATCTCAACTACGTGCACACAAGTGATATGGAACGCCGCGGAATTCGTCCGTTGATTTTTCATCGTTGGGGTGGAATTGGAAACCATCGTTACCAAATAGGTTTTTCCGGTGATACAAAAATATGCTGGGAATCGTTGAATTATCAACCCTATTTTACTTCTACCGCCTCTAATGTTTTATTCGGTTTTTGGAGCCATGATATTGGAGGACATCATTTCCCGGATAAATACGATCCGGAACTTTATACACGTTGGGTTCAATGGGGAGCTTTTAGTCCTGTGTTTCGTACGCACTGCACTAAAGATCCTTCCATCGAACGTAAAATATGGAATTATCCCGATGAAAATTTTCAAGCTATGTCCAAAGCCATCAAGCTTCGTTATTCATTATTTCCATATATTTATACTAATGCACGTTGCGCGTACGATTCTGCTGTTTCTATTTTGAGACCGATGTATTATGATTATCCTAAGATTGAAAACTCATATCAATTTAAAAGCCAGTATATGTTTGGCGCCGATATGCTTGTTGCGCCTGTAACGCATCCAGTGGAAAAAGATTCTATAAAAGGAAAGGCTTTTTATACAATGCAAAAAGTGTGGCTTCCTGCAGGAGAATGGTACGAATGGAACAGTGGAACGTTAATTAACGGTAATCAGGTAATTGATAGACCTTATATGTTAGACGAAATTCCAATATATGTGCGAAGCGGAGCTGTAATTTGTATGCAACCCGATATGAACAGGATAGGAGAGAAGAACATCGATCCGTTAATTGTAAATATATTCCCCGGAAAATCAGGTAAAACCAGATTGTATGATGATGCCGGAAATGATTTGGGTTTCAAAAAAAATGACTTTACTTTTACTGATATTCGTTTTGAAAAGAAAGACAGTACATTAACGGCAGAAATACTTCCAATCGAAGGAAATTATCCCGGAATGCCCGAATACAGACATTATGAATTAAGATTGCCTCTCACTTTTATACCGATTTCTGTAAAGGTAAATGGTGAAGAAGTTGCTTTTTCAGACCAAGAAGGTTGGAGTTATAAGAGCTCTCAGTTAATGACTGTGGTAAAAACCAAACAATTCAGTGTAAATGATAAGGTAAACATAGAAATTCAATTTCCAAATTACGATATTCATCAACTTTCAGGTGTGATTGGATTATCAAATAAAATTTTCTATGCTTCCCGTCAAGTAATTTCCAGTAGGGATTGGAAACATCAATTGTTTAATTTTGACGATGTGATTTTTGCAGGACAAACTTTAAACAGAATTTCATTAAAGGCGGACAATCAAAATCTTTTGACTGAAATAGATTTGATAAAACGAAATTATCAGCCCATTGTCAATGCTTTTGAGAAGCATACGGAAATAAATGGTTCAAAATTCTCAAATCTGTATGATTTATTAAAAGCGGCAGAAATTTATCAATCTGCAAATCTTACTGTGAAAAAAGAAAAGAAATAATTAAACAGGCTTTGATTTTTGAAAAATAAACTCGGGATTCCAACCCAATTTCAATAAAAAATAAAAATTTTAATACATGATGAATTCAAAAATAAGGAAATTAAAGAAGAGTAACTTAGCAACCGGTTTGATGTTTGTGGTATTATTAATGGTGGGCTCTAATTGCTTTGCTAAAGGTAAAAAGATTAATTATGCCGATAAAGCAAATGCTATTGTTTTGGAAAATGATAACATAAAAATATATGTTTCTCAACGTCCTGCAATTAAAGATCGTCTTTTTATATCTCCGGCCATTGAAGATAAAATAAGCGAGGTCTCTAAATTGCTTAAAAATGCCCGTCTGCGTTGGATGTTCGAAAATTGTTTTCCTAATACAATTGATACTACAGTTCGTTATTATAAACTTGAAAATGGTAATGATGATACTCTGGTTTATACGGGTGATATTTTTGCGATGTGGCTACGCGATTCCGGAGCCCAAGTTTGGCCTTACGTGAAATACGCCAATAAAGATGAGCATCTTAAAAAAATGCTTCGCGGAGTAATTTTAAGGCAATTCAAATCAATAATTATCGACCCTTATGCCAATGCTTTTTTAGATCCTCACGATCCAAATCCAGACCATCAATGGATGAGTGACAAAACAGATATGAAGCCTGAGCTTCATGAACGCAAATGGGAGATTGATTCACTCTGTTACCCTTTACGCCTGGCTTATGAATATTGGAAAGTTACAGGCGATGCAAGTATTTTTGAAGAAAAATGGATATCGGCTATTCAAAATATACTAAAAACATTCAAAGAACAACAGAAAAAAAACGGTCCCGGACCTTATACATTTCAACGTAAGACAGAGCGTCAATTGGATACTATGTCGAATAACGGAATGGGAAATCCGGTAAATCCGGTTGGATTAATCGCTTCGGCTTTTCGTCCTTCCGATGATGCAACTACCTTTCAGTTTCTTATTCCGTCCAATTTTTTTGCAGTAACTTCTCTTCGAAAAGCTTCGGAAATTTTATCGAAAGTGAATAAAAATACTGAATTGGCGCAAGAATGTGCAAACTTAGCCAGCGAAGTGGAACAGGCTTTGAAAAAGTATGCTGTTTACAAGCATCCAAAATATGGAAAAATTTACGCTTACGAGGTAGATGGGTTTGGAAATCAATTGATAATGGACGATGCGAATGTACCCAGTCTTTTAGCTATGCCGTATCTTGGAGATGTGGATATTAATGACCCAATTTATCAAAACACACGCAAATTCGTTTGGAGTAAAGATAATCCTTATTTTTTTAGCGGAAAAGCCGGAGAAGGAATTGGCGGTCCACACATCGGTTACGATATGGTATGGCCCATGAGTATAATGATGAAAGCATTTACGAGTCAAGATGATGAAGAAATTAAATATTGCGTTAAAATGTTGATGACTACTGATGCAGGAAAAGGTTTTATGCACGAGTCGTTCCACAAAGATGATGCGAATAACTTCACCAGAGCTTGGTTTGCTTGGCAAAATACATTGTTTGGGGAATTGATTATTAAATTAATTGATGACGGAAAACTGGAATTATTAAACAGCTTGAAATAGAAATAATAACGGACTTAACAGTAAAATAAGAATACTTGTAAAATACGACAAATCAGCAGATGTAGAATAAAATCCGTCTGTTGATTTGTTTTTGTAAATAATTCTATCAAAATTGATTGTAAAATGAATGAAGAATTATTTTAGTCTCTTTATTTGTTTTTAGGAGTGGTTGTTTGAAATTCTTTCAGGTAGAAAGGGATATTCGTTAAATACAACAAATCAGCAGAACTGAAACAAAAAACAGCCTGCTGATTTGTTTTTTTTTGTGGTTTTATCAACATCCTTTTAGTGATAAAGTTAAAAATAACACTGTTTTCTAATTTTCGGACATAAAGCGTTGGAAGTTCCGGTAAAAAAGAACTTCTATTTTTTTGTCGCTATTATGTATTCAGGCTATTTTCTTGTGCCTCGCCGCTTGTACTTTCTCAATCATTTTTACGGCATTGGCAGTATGTATTCCAAAAAATATCCAAAGTATCTCGGTTTGTTTCGTTCGGGCGTGTACTTTGAGTAAATCGTAGTGTTGTTTTTGAGTTCCAAAACTTCCTTCCATCCGTGTGGCTCTTTCACGACTTAATTCTTTTCTGAGCATCGTCCTGTCTTTTTCATCCTTAGCGGGTTTTCCCTTGCGTACAAATGAGGTATGAATGTTGTATTTTGTACAGAAACGTCTGTTCGCGTTATTGGCATAAATACCGTCTGCTCCTATGGCTTTCACTCGTGTTTTCATCAAGTGTTGATGTAACCGGACGCATTGTTTGAGGCGTATTCCTTCATTGAAGGCTTTGAAAGAGAGATGTTCGATAAAACAAATCCCGTCTATTTGGATATTGTTTACTTTTGCCCCAAACTCTACGGTTTTGACTTCTTTGCCTCTGACAATGGGGCGAATATAAGGTTTATCAACACTGACAATTCTATCCGATATGTTTTCGCCCTCAAACATCCTTTTTTGTTGTTCCAATACTTCTTCTATGACAGATAAACGTTTGCGAAAATCGGTTGAAAGAGATAAACCCTTAGCGTGATTTTTTAATAATGATTTTATTTGGGATAATAATTTCTCCAATAAATGCAATAATCTGCGTACAAGCATCCGCTTTCTTGATTTCTTCACGTTGTTCTTGCGTTTTTTACTGTAAGAGAGATAAGCCTTTGAAACATCATTAAACTTATTGCGTGGAAGACGCTGATGAAGTATTGCACAAAAATCAGACAAACGGGTATGAAGCCAACGGACGGATTCCCATAACAGTTTTACATTGGTAGGATAACGTATATAACTCTCATAACAAGTAGCATCTGTCATACACACGTGCAGGTTCTTCAAATAAGGTTTCCAATGCGATGCCAATACCTGTTGTGCAGAATCAATATCTAATAACGAAGCTATCTCTACTCGAATGTCACTGACAATCTTAAAATTGTTTAGCGGGCGTAAAGGATGGATATATACACCGCAAAACATTTGGTAATGGATGTTGCCGTTTAAATGTTCTATCAATTGGGAATCGGAAAAACCGGTGTAGGACTTTAACAACATCAGCGCAACTTTCCCTTCCGCTGTAAAATAACTCTGACGACCACAGGATTTATCTTTAAGACCGATGCTGCGGCAAAAATCGGTAAAAGGGAAAACTTCGTGAAGTTTGCCTAACTCGCTTTGTGCAAAACTTGAACGGTAATTTTGATAAACATCAAACTCTGTAAATCCTAATGTAGGAGAAATCTGAGAAATTTTTTGTACTTTTGACATATCTTTTTGGGGTTATTACCTCCGTTTTATGCCACTAACACAAATAGCGGGGGAATAATCAAAGATACGAAAAAGCCAACTATCTCACAATGATTTAGTTGGCTTTGTTTTTTTATTTTACGAATATCCCTAGAAAGGTTCAAAATATGCTTGAATTAATTAATATCTTGGACAAAAATTTTTTTTATATGACGACGATAAATATTATCTTCCACGCATTTGCCAATTACATTTGAGTTTTTTTTAAGCATATTAGTAAATTCTGTGCCTAATTCTGCTGCTACTTTATATGCTACATGAATTAATTGTCGGAAGTCAGGATTATAATCAGGGCAATCTTGTTCGTGTTGCAATGCATCCACAAATTTTTTGCTTGTCCATATATTTACTTCTTCTATTGATGGAAGTTTCGAATTATCAATATTAATCACATCTGCATAAGGCGCACAAAGTTCTGCACTTCTATTGAAGGAAGTTGCGTAAATTTTTTTAGCTAATTTTAGTCCATCGCCTTCTGCTTTTGCTAGCCCTATTACTTCTTCAAGCCAAGTTGTTCCGGCGGTTTTAAGGTGTAAACCCTTATCGTGCTTTTTTATGATTTTATTAATTATCGGATAGATAGAAAATTTATCACTCCCTGAATGAATACTAATTTTAAGTTCTTTAGGTAATCCAAACTCTTTTATGGCAAAATCAATCACCAGAATATGTTCTTCAAATTCTTTTTCAAAATTTTCTAAATCTCCAATATAATCTACACCTTTGTTGAAACGTCCAGTAAATTTAGGAGCAATGGTTTGTACAGGAACCTCCATATTAGCAAGCATTTTTAGAATAAACAACATTTCAATAGGAGTTTGAGGTACTTCTACTTCATCCATAGAAATTTCTGTAATGAATTTTTCTTTGCCTTTTTCTTTTTTCAAGAATTGATATATTTCTGAGGCGTGTTTTGTCGCGGCTAAGAATTTATATGTAACATTTTCCACTAATTCTTTGGTTACATTTAGTGGTTCACTAATCTCGGGTACAGAAAGTTTACCGATGTATTTTTCGCAAGAAGCAATGAATGTATCAATATCTTTTTGTTCACTTTTTTTACCTATTAGTGCAGCAATATCTAAAGTGAAAAAATTTGAAACTTTTATAAAGGGAGCTACCGTATTTAAATTGATGTGATCAGCATCGACAAAATAATTTCCTTTGAAATTCAATTTTTTAACCGCGCTATCTGCTTCATTACGTGTGTCATCCGGTTTTGAGTGTACGTATGTATGCTCACGGTTGGACTTATTCCAAACGGGACTTACCTTTATTCCTTCATTATTGGCTCCCATTATGGCTCTCAGTTGCGCTTCTCCTTGATGTGAGAAGCGATCGCCAATACCTATACTATATTTATCTAGTTTCATAAATAATTGTTTTTATTTTTTTATCGGCTCAAGTTTGATACTTTAATTTTAATTTCTAATTTAATTTATAACAACTTGTAGAATTAATAAATATTTATCAGAGTGAATCAATGTTGGTTTTGAAAAATGAAATTTTTTATACTTATAATCTTATAACTGGTTGATAGTGAGCATATTTCTTGTTTGTTTGATTTTATATGGCGCCTTGATGTTATTCGTTTTAAGAAAAAGTGATAAAAACCAACTTATTATCGTCTACATACTATCCGGCAAAAATAATATGATAAAATTTTGATTAATTACTTTTTTGCGTTTTAATTTCTTCAAAAAACGAAAATCCGTTATATGAAGAATATATAAATGTAAACTTTATAAAAAGTGTCAGGACTTTAAAACAAATATATTATTTTTGTTTTGCTTAAATCCTTATTCCATTAAACTCAAGAAATAATTAAATGATAAAAATACTCTTATTGATAGATTACTCAAGTGAATTCAGTCGAAAATTTCTCAAGGGGCTTATTAGATATTCCAAGGAATATGGGCCATGGATTTTTTATCGGCTTCCATCTTATTACAAAACTTTATATGGAAAGCAAGGTATTGTAAATTGGGCTAAAGAATGGGAAGCGGATGCCTTTATTGCACAGTGGGATCACGAAGGAACAAATTTATTATCGGAATTGAATATTCCCATTATTTTGCAAAATTATAAATCTCGTAGTGAATATTTTTCCAATTTAACGGGCGATTATATTGGTACAGGGAGAATGGCAGCGCAGTTTTTTGCGAAAAAGAAATTTACAAATTTTGCTTTTTATGGAAATAAAAATGCAGTATGGTCACGTGAGAGGGCTGAAGGATACTTCAGTGAAGTCCAAAAATTGGGAGGTAACTATTATTATTTCGAAACAGAAATACTAAATGAAGAAAACTGGAGCTCAAGTCATATTGAGCTGGATACGTGGTTATTATCTCTTCCTAAACCTATCGGATTATTTGCGTGTGATGACAGTTTTGCCCTTCAAGTATCAGAAATATGTAAAATAAACAATATTGATATTCCCAATGAAATAGCATTGTTAGGAGTTGATAATGATGAATTAATTTGCACTTTGTCTGATCCTCCCATATCTTCAATTGTATTGGATGTGGAAAGAGGAGGTTATGAAGCGGGTCGGCTCATACATCAATTAATTAAGAAAGAAAAAACGAATCCATTCAATATTACTGTAAAACCTACTAGAATTGAATTGCGGAAATCTACCGAAAAATATAATATATCCAACGAATATATTGCTAAAGTTGTAGATTATATTGAGAAGAATTTTGAGGAGGATATTTTGATTAAAGAACTGACAAGTATGGTTCCTCTTTCACGCAGAAATTTGGAAACAAAATTTAAAAAAGAGATGGGAATCTCTATTTATCAATTCTTATTAAATTGCAGAATAGAACGTTATGCCTATCTATTAGCAACTACCGACTGTTCACTGTTGGATATTGCATTGGAGTGTGGATTCAATGACAGTAAGAACATTTCACGGATTTTCAAAAAGTTCAAAGAATGTACTCCCATAGAATATCGGCAAAAATTTAAGAAATCTGTTTGATATTTTGCGTTTTTCGAAGAAATTATTGCGCATTTACCTTATTCTTCTGTGTTGTTTACCTTTATTTTTGTACAAAACTTAATATCAAGTATCCAATATCGTGAAAGACACAGAGATTTCAAGAAAAGGTTTTATTTCTTCAATGATTATTCTTACCGGATTGTATTTTATTTTCGGACTTGTTTCGTGGGTAAATGCTATTCTTATTCCTTATTTTAAATTTACGTGTGAATTGAGCGAAGTACAGTCCTACCTTGTGACTTTTGCTTTTTATATTGCTTATCTTATATTTTCTATTCCTGCATCTGTTTTACTTAATAAAATCAGATATAAAAAAGGGCTGACAGTAGGTTTGTGGATTATGTCGGCTGGAGCTTTTCTTTTTGTTCCTGCTGCTTATTTAAGAAACTTTCCTGTTTTTCTTATAGGTTTATTTTCACTTGGAATAGGATTAGCTATTCTTCAATCAGCGGCAAATCCCTTTGTAACTATAATAGGCAAAAAAGAAAGCGCCGCAAGTCGTATGAGTTTTGTTGGGTTTTTTAATAAATTGGCAGGTATTCTTTCCAATTTATTATTTGCAGCAGTTGTTATGGGAGCGTCTGCAAAAAAAATGATGGTAGATATAAAAAATGGTCTTTATGTTGGACTTGCTCGCGAAGAAGCTTTAGATCAATTAATTCGTGGAGTTATTATACCTTACTTTATATTAGGCGTTATTCTTTTTTTATTTGGTCTTATTATACGTTATTCTGTTTTACCTGATATTGATACAAAAAAGCAAAATGCTTCATTGGATATAAATGCTGAAGGAAAATCTATTTTCCAATATCCCAACTTGATTTTAGGTGTGTTAGCAATGTTTTTTCACGTTGGTTCGCAAATGATTTCATTAGCTACGGTAATAAATTATGCAGGAACAATGGGATTGGAATTAGAAGGCACTGCCAAAAATTTTCCTTCTTATATTATGTCATTAACAATGCTGGGATATTTATTCGGTGTATTTTTTATCCCAAAATTAATCTCACAAAGAACAGCTCTGGTCATTTGTACATTATTAAACTTATTACTTTCATTTCTGATAATATTAGCAAATCGTCAGGTGCATTTTTTTGGGATAGATGCCAATATTTCCCTTTGGTTTTTAGTGCTGATGGGACTTCCAAATGCTCTTATTTATGCAGGAATTTGGCCTCTTGCTATCAGTGGATTAGGTAAACTAACCAATTTGGGTTCGGCAATGCTGGTAATGGGACTTTGTGGAAGCGCTATTATACCTTTAATATATAGTACTATTTCGGTAAAAACAGATATGCGTACAGCTTATTGGATATTGGTTCCTTGCTTTGCATATCTTGTGTTTTACGCCGTTTACGGATATAAGATTAATTCTTGGAAACCTGTGAAAAAAATATGAATTATGAATAAAAGATTAATTATTATAAATGCGAAAGTTATTTTCCCTGATTCTATTAAAGAGGGATTTTGTATTGTTTGTGAAAATGGCAAAATAACTAATATTGAAACAATAAGCAAGTTACAGTTTAATGATAACGACCAAATTATTGATGCAAAGAAAAAATATCTTTCTCCAGGTTTTATAGATATCCATACACATGGCGGTGGAGGATTTGATTTTATGGACGGAACCGTGGAAGCTTATCTGAGAGCGGCAGAAACTCACATAAAATATGGAACAACATCTTTACTACCCACAACCCTTACCAGCACTACCGAAGAATTGATGAATACATTTGCGGTATATAAAGAAGCTGTTAAACAAAATAAAAAAGGAGCATCTTTTCTAGGTTTACATTTGGAAGGACCTTATTTCTCTTACAATCAACGAGGCGCACAGGATCCTAAATATTTGCGAAATCCAAAACCGGAAGAATACAATCGAATACTTGAAGCATCTTCGGATATTGTGCGTTGGAGTCTGGCTCCCGAATTGGAAGGCGCTCTTGAATTTGGAGAAATATTACAAAAAAGAAACATTCTTCCTTCTATTGCTCACAGCGATGCTATTTACGAAGAAGTATTGAAAGCTTACGAAAAAGGATTTACCCACATCACACATCTTTATTCAGGAATGTCCACAATAACACGTAAAAATGCGTTTCGATATGCAGGTGTTGTAGAGTCGGCATATTTAATTGATGATATGACTGTGGAAATAATTGCAGATGGAGTACATCTTCCCAAATCGCTTTTACAGTTTGTATATAAGTTTAAAGGCGCAGATAAAACCGCTCTTTGTACAGACTCCATGAGAGGAGCCGGAATGCCTGACGGAAAATCCATTTTAGGAAGCATTAAAAACGGACAAGAAGTTATTATTGAAGACGGCGTGGCAAAATTACCAGACCGCACAGCTTTTGCCGGAAGTGTCGCAACAGCAGACAGGTTGGTTAGAACAATGGTAATGATAGCTGAAATCCCTCTGGTAGATGCAATTAAGATGATAACCGCTACCCCTGCAAAAATAATGAATATACATACACATAAAGGTTTTATTGAAATTGGAAAAGATGCTGATTTAGTGATATTCGATAAAAATATTAATGTTACACATACAATTATAGAAGGAAATGTTATATACGGAAATTAATTCAAACCCAATCGTATTTTTAAAAGACAAAATACAAGTACATATATTTAACTCCCGTGAAGATATGGGAAAAAAAGCTGCTGAAGATACTGCCGCTAAAATTAAAGAAATATTGCAAGAAAAAAACGAAGTAAACATGATTTTTGCAGCAGCCCCTTCTCAAAACGAGTTTTTAAAATATTTAGTAAATGATTTGTCTATTCCTTGGGAGAAAATAAATGCTTTTCATATGGACGAATACATTGGTTTAAGCGCAAATGCTCCACAGGGATTTGGAAATTTTTTAAAAGAAAGATTATTTGAAAAAGTTCCATTTAAAAGTGTTCAATACATAAATGGTTTAGTTGAAGATATTCAAGTTGAATGTGATAGATATGAAAAGTTATTGATGGATTATCCTGTAGATATTGTTTGTTTAGGTATAGGTGAAAACGGTCATATTGCTTTTAACGATCCTCCTGTGGCAGATTTTAATGATAAAGTACTTGTCAAAGAGGTAGAATTGGATCCAAGTTGTCGTCAGCAGCAGGTGAATGAAAATTGCTTTACTTCTATTGATTTGGTCCCATTAAAAGCAATTACTTTAACCATACCGGCTTTAATGAAAGCAAAATATATGTTTTGTGTTGTTCCTTCGGCAAATAAAGCAAAAGCTGTGTATGAAACTTTACACCATAAAATTAGCGAAAAATACCCTGCTACTATTTTGAGAACCAAAGAAGATATGAAGCTTTATTTAGATAAAGACAGCGCTAGTTTATTAATTTATCAATAATAATTGCGTTTTTTGAGTGCAAATATACGCAATTAGGTGTTTTCTGAGAAATCATATAGCGTATTTTTGTGATAAATATATTGAAAAATACTACTTATTACTAAATTTTAAACTTAATTAAATCTAATTCCGAATGAAAGTGTTAAAAACATTCTACAAGTATGGTTTACTTTCTTTGCTGTTGGTTTATGCAGTAAATGCAAATGCGAATACATTCAATTTAGAAGTAAATCAAGAGGGAATTGAAATCTCTGGTACTGTGAAAGATGAAGCCGGAGAACCAATTCTGGGCGTTAAAGTTATGGAAGTTGGTGCTATGAATGGTGTAATAACCAATGTAAATGGTAAATTTACCATTTATGTAAAGAACAAAGGTGCAAAACTTCAATTCTCTTCCATAGGATATGAAACCTATGAAATTACGGTGGATGATTCCCACATCAATTTACAAATTACATTACAGGAAAAAGTAAGTAAATTAGACGAATTGGTAGTGATAGGATATGGAACGATGAAAAAACGAGATGTGTCAGGTTCCATTTCATCAATAAGTAATGATGCTATAGAAAACACGCCGATTAAAAACATTATGTCTGCAATTCAAGGACGTGCTTCCGGCGTACAAGTTGTTTCTAATTCAGGTGCTCCTGGTGACGGAATTTCTGTTACCGTACGAGGTCAGTCTACGTTAAATTCAGGAAATGATCCACTATATGTAATAGATGGTGTTCCGGTTGAAACAAGTTCATTATCTAAACTTAACGGGTGGGAATCTCATGGGCTGAATCCATTAGCGGATATAAATCCGCAGGATATTGAATCTATCGAGATTTTAAAAGATGGTTCATCAACTGCAATCTATGGTTCGAGAGCTGCAAATGGCGTTATTCTCATTACAACCAAAAGAGGAAAAGAAGGAAAACCCCAAATAAATTTAAATATTTATACCGGAGTAAGCAAACTTCCAAGAAAACTAAGTGTGCTAAATGCAACGCAATGGAGAGACATAATTATTGATACATATAAAAATTTGGATGCGTATAATGATGCAACAACCCCAACAGAGCCACACTGGACTGCAATAGATTCATTGAATCCTATGAATAGCGGAGATGTTGATTGGCAGGATGTTATGTACAGAACTGCAACCCAAAAACAAATTAGTCTTTCAGTTATAGGGGGAACACAAGGTGCAAAATATTCGTTAAACACATCGTATTTAGATCAAGATGGTATCCTATTGAATTCAAATTATAAAAGAATAACATCCAGATTAAATGTAGACTTTAAAGTTACTGATAAAATAAATACCGGTTATAGTGTTTCATTTACCAATGGCAGAAATAATAGAATAAATGCCGGTGGAACAGGAAATAACAGTTTGGTACAATCTATCTTAGTACGACCTCCGGTATATTCACTTACTTATCCTGATGGCACTCCCATTTATTACTTTAATGGAAAACGTAATCCTGTTGGGCTTGCTGAAGAGTGTACGCACTTAAATACTACAAATAGAATTATTGGAAATCAATACATTGAATTTGAGCTTCTTAAGGATTTAAGATTCAAAACAAGTATTAGTTTGGATTTCATAAATATGAAAGAAGATGAGTTTTATCCAACAACTGTTGATTATAGAGCAGGATATAATACAGGAGCAGTAAGTTCTACAAACAATTTGACATGGATAAATGAAAACTATTTAACTTACACTAAATCGTTTGATAAAAAGCATAATTTCTCGCTTCTTGGAGGATTCAGTCAGCAAGCCTGGAAATATGAAAGAACCGGTTTGAGCGGAATGTATTTTGCAAGTGATAATATTACAACACTAAACGGCGCCGGAACTATATCAGGGACAGATGTAAATATTGCAACGGAACACAGTTTAATGTCTGTTTTTGGACGTTTAGGTTATGATTATTTGGGTAAATATTTGTTTCAAGCAAATATGAGAGCAGACGGTTCTTCACGATTTGGCAAAGAAAATAGATGGGGTTATTTCCCATCAGCATCATTAGCATGGCGTTTTTCAGATGAAAAATTCTTGAAAAATATTAAACAGATTGAAGATGCTAAACTTCGTTTAAGTGTAGGACAAATAGGAAATGAATCCATAGGGAATTATATTTCACAAGGAGAATTCACTTTAGGAGCAAATTATTTAGATTATTCAGGAGCTGCTCCTACCGCAATGCCTAATTATAGCCTGTCTTGGGAAACCACCACTCAATATGATGCAGGTTTAGACATTTCATTATTTAAAGGAAGAATATATTTGACTGCTGACGTGTATTTGAAAAGAACAACAGATCTTCTTTTTAATGTGCCGATTCCGGAAACAACAGGATTTAGCTCAATAAGTCAAAATATTGGAGAAATTGAAAATAAAGGATTAGAATTCGCATTAACAACCCATAATTTTACGGGTGTATTCAAATGGACTTCTAATCTAAACATCGGAATGAATAGAAACAAGGTTGTAAGTTTACCTGAAAATATTCTTACAAATGGATACCTTCAAAATGGAACCTACCAGATTCTAAAAGTGGGCGAACCTATAGGAACTTTTTACGGATGGAAATTCTTAGGAGTTTATTCACGCGATGAAGATAATGTGAACAAAGTAAGATACGGTTCGGCAAATGGAAAATTATTCAGAGGAGGAGATCCTATTTGGGATGATTTCAAAGAAGATCAAGTAATCGATAATCAGGATAAGCAAATTATTGGTAATGCACAGCCGAAATTTACCGGAGGATTTAACAATGACTTCTCATATAAAAACTTCTCGTTAAACGCCTTTTTCCAATTTTCTTATGGAAATGATATTTACAGTAACTTGAATATGATGCGTAACTGGGTATTTGCTTACAATAACGTATCTACAGATGCTTTGCATAGATGGCGAGAACCAGGAGATGTTACAGATATCCCGAGACCTATCAGAAACGATCCTTTAGGAAACGAATATAATAGAGTGTCTGATAGATGGATTGAGGATGGCTCATATATTAGATTAAAAAATGTGACCCTTGCTTATGATTTGCCTCAAAATATAGTAAAGAAAATTTTCCTTAGTGGATTACAGTTTTACGTAACAGGTGAAAATTTAATAACTTGGACTCATTATACTGCTTATGACCCCGAAGTAAGTTCTTACAGTGGATTGCAACTTGGTATTGATGATGGTTCTTATCCTCAAAGCCGTACATTTATATTTGGGTTAAATTTAAAATTCTAAAATGATATTGAACTATGAAAACTATAAAATTTATAATTATTTCCCTGTTGTCATTTTCAATTGTTTCTTGTTCCGGATTATTAGATAAAGAGCCAATAAGCAGTTTTTCTGCGGACGGTTTTTATAAAACAACAAGCGACGCACAAACAGGGGTATACGGAATATATGATGCAGCACAAAGTGCTTTCAGAACGAATTTTTCCTATTGGGGAGAAGGAAGGGCAGACAATGTAAAAACAGCTCAATCGGGAGAAGGTTTAGCACTTATTCAGAATAACCTGGATGCTTCGTTAGGGTCTGCCTATTGGGGAGACTTATATAATATAATAAATCGGGCAAACTACGCTATTAAATATATTCCTAATGTATATAGTGCAACAGATGCTACAGGAAGTCGATTAATAGGTGAAGCCAAAGCATTAAGGGCATTGGCATACTTTTATCTTGCAAGAGTTTGGGGCGACGTTCCTGTTATAACTGAACCGTATTTATCAATTGACCAAGGAATCTTTGTTACAAAAACAGATAAAGAAACTGTTTTGGATTTAGTCGAAGACGACTTAAAATTTGCGGCTCAATATTGTATAGATAAATTTGGAGACAACAGAGACAGGATAATGTTTACAAAAGGTTCGGCAAATGCTTTGTTAACCCAAGTGTATATGTGGAGACATAAATACGATGAAGCAATAACAACTTCAAAATTAGTGTTAGATAACAGTTTATATTCGTTAGTTACAACAATGGCTGATTGGGGAAATATATTTACTGCCGGATACTCTAAAGAAAGTATTTTTGAAGTTGCTTATAGCGATAAAGAAACCAATTCATTAAGAGTATTATACGCTATCGGCTCTTATGCTATTTATACTCCGTCAGAAAAATTTAAATCCTCTTACGAAACAGGCGATAAAAGAATTGATTATGTATATGACGTAACGCTTGCCGATCCTAAAGCAATATGGAAATTTTTAGGAAAAGGCGTAAGCGATGAAGTTTCTACAGCTTCAAAACAAGATATTGTTCTTATTAGGTTGGCTGATATAATGTTACTTCGTGCTGAGGCGCTCAACAAAAAAGGAGGTGCTGCAAATATAGCAGAAGCTCTCTTACTGTTAAACAAAATAAGAACTCGTGCCGGACTAACCGCTTTTGCTACTGAAGCTGATGCTAAAGCTGTTTACGGCGACTTAGAATCTGCAATTCTACACGAAAGATCAATAGAATTATGCTTTGAAGGACACCGTTGGTTTGATTTGGTTCGTACGGGAAAAGCTATTTCGACAATGAAACCGATAAATGGATTAAGTGATGAAAAAAATCTGGTTTGGCCTATTTCAATAACTTCATTACAAAAAAATCCTAATTTGGAACAAAACGAGTATTATAAATAATCGAATGTTGATTAAAAAACAGATACAAAATGAAAAAAATATCGAAAATAATCGGAGCATCCTTAAAATTGTTTATTTTAGCAGTGGTTTTAGGAACTTTTACGAAATGCGAAATACAAGATGATTTTAAGTATCAATCCAGCCCTACTAATGCAAATTTAGGAAAAACATGCTGGGGGTTCATTCAAGAGAGAACCGATATTATGTCTATGATGCAGGATGCAATCAATAGAGCACAAATGCAGAGTTATTACTCTGAAGACAAAGGATATACTTATATCTTGCCTAGAAATAATGCTTGGACAAAGTACTTAAAGAGTAAAAGTTACACCGCAATTTCAGATATTCCTGTGGCAGAGCTTCAAAACATACTAAAGTATCATCTTGTAAAGGCAAAAGTAAATTTTTCAGATCCGGTGCTTATAACATCGAATAATCCTATTGCTTACGATACGGAAAGCGGTTCGATAATGTATTTATCTCATAATACAAACTTTCAAGGTTTGATTAATCAAAATACAAAAAAATCGTGGACCATTATTACCTCGAATTTAGTGCCTACAAATGGCGTTATTCACGTAGTTGATGATGTTGTATATTTAAGTCAATAAAATGAATAAATACAGATTAGTTTTCTCAAATAAGATTGTGTTGATGATTTTGGGGTATGCTTTAATTATTAAAGTATATCCCTTTTCAAGTAACCCGACGTACATTCCAAGCAATAATCAAATTTTAGAAAAAACAGGAAACTTTCCTTTTTTCAATATTATAAAACAATATAATGTCGGCGATTACATTCCAAAAGATCAAGGAGGAAAATTTATTCAATCTGAATTATTCGATAGTGAAAATGATGAGTATATCGTTAAACAAATTCAAAAAGGCGCTTTAGAAAATATTTACGGGAATCCTATTAATTGGATAAAATATGAAGAAACAGAATTAGAAAAAAGCGTCTGGTTAAGCCGTTTGTATTTTTTGCCTAGCTTTGGAAGAATGTATTATCTAACAAATGATAGTGCGTATATTTCTTATGCAATGAATTTTCTTCGGAAATGGTACAATGAAAATTTAGAATTGTTTAAGCAAAAAAGAACAAAATATAATTGGACAGATATGCAAATAGCATGGCGATGTATACATCTTAGCTGGTTTTATTTTTTAGGAGAAAAAGCGCTTTCAGAAACTGATAAAGAGTTTATCATTGATATATTAGATGAACATTCAAAAATACTTCTTGAACATTTTGGGAAACAACCGTTGAACGAGTTCAATCATCAATCTCACGGAGCATTGGCAATGCTTTATGTGGGTGCGCTGTTTCCACAGATGGAACAATCAAAATCGCTTATAGACACTTCACTAAAAATTCTTGAACATCACATTCAATATGCTTTTTATAAAGACGGCGGAAATGTAGAGCAAATGTTTGGGTATTATCCTTTTGAGGCACATATTTTTAGAGATGCATATCTGCTTTGTAAGTATAATAATGTTGAGAAACCAAACGGAATTGACGAGTTGCTGGTGAAAATGCAGAGTTTTATTTCTGCCGTAAAACAACCCAATGAAACAATGCCTCCTGTGAATGATTCGTATGAAATGCCTACAGAAGTTATACTTGAAACGCTCGGAAAAATAAACGACACGCTTTCTCAAAATAATTTATGCAAAAGTAAATTTTTTAATGAAACCCAAATTGGTGTAATTAAAAAAAGAATAGGAAATAATTCCTGGTATATTTTGGCAAATCCGGCAAAAACAATTGGCGCACACATGCACGCAGGCAGATTAGCTTTCAATATTTGGTATAACAACACGCCTATTATTAGAGATGGTGGATGTTGCAATTACGATAATCCTTTATTATATCAATGGTATAGAACTTCAACGGCACACAACACGGTTTTAATAGACGGAAAAACCGATGAAGCAACATCAACCGATTTGTTGTGGGCACCCAAAAGGGAAACACAGAACAAAATAACTGATTTTATAGAGGATAAAGATTTTACCTTTTTAAGAATGCACTCTCCGGCTGACGAAAAAACAAATTCTTCCGTGGATTGGTACAGGTCAATCGTTTTGATTGACAGCGCCTGTCTTATTTTACATGATTTTTTCAAAACCGAGAGCCGGCACAGTTACGAATTATTATTCCATTTTAGTGATTCTGTCAATATCTTAAAGGGAAATAATACTCTCTCGATAGATAAAAATTCTACAAAAATTAATATTTTTCCTGTCGACAAAAATATAATCGAGAATCTTTCAATAAAAGAGGGATTTATAAATGTGGATGGAAAAAATATTAAAGCTCCTTATGCTCAATATACAATAAACGCAAATGGAGATTTGCACTCATTCATTATTTTCACCCCGAGAAATAAAAATGAATTTAAAATAAAAACACTGGCAAATTCAGATGGAGCGGGTTTAAAGATAAAGATAAACAATAAAAACCGCACGTTATTATTTCCAAATCCCGACTGTAAATCATTAAATATTTTCAAAAAGAACACTCAAAATCAATTTGAGATATTTTAATATACTTTTTTATAATGATAAAAAAACTCCAAATATTCATTACGTTGCTTCTTCTTATTTGCTATCCGCAAATAAAAGCAAATTCTCAAAACAGCCTCACAAATGATTTTGACATAAAAGGATTTCATTTAGATCTTCGTATTCAGGTTATGACGCCCCAAGCGTTACACAATTTTGCCAAAGAATTATCAGAATTTGGAATTAATACGCTGGTAATGGAATGGGAAGCGTCTTATCCTTATGAAAAACATGCGGTTATCTCCAATAAATATGCGTACACGAGGGAAGAAGTAAAATCATTTATTGAATATTGTAATTCATTGGGCATTGATGTAATTCCGTTACAACAATGTTTTGGACACGTAGAATATATTTTACGAAACGAACGATACAGTGCTTTAAAAGAAGATCGGAAAGATATTTCACAGATTTGCCCACTCGAAACCAAAGGCGACAGTCTGCTTTTTTCTGATTTATTTAAAGATATGGCATTGTTACATACTTCCAAATATTTTCATATAGGTGGCGATGAAACTTATCTGTTGGGGCATTGTGAAAAATGTTCATTAAAAGCCTCACAGGAAGGAAAATCGAAATTATTTGTGGATTATATGAAGATGATTTGTAAGATTCTTATCGGTATGGGAAAAACACCTGTAATGTGGGCTGATATTTTGTTGAAATATCCTGAAGCTGCTAATGAACTCCCCAAAGAAACCATTTTTATTGATTGGAATTACGGATGGAAAAACAATTATTTTGGCGATATTGGTGCATTACAAAAGCAAGGACTTGTGTTTTGGGGTTCTCCTGCCATTCGTAGTCATCCTGATAATTGGTATATAACGGAATGGGAGAAGCATTTTAATAATCAACGTGATTTTATTCCTTATGCCCGTAAAGCAGGTTATAAAGGAATGGTAATGACTTCTTGGTCAACTTCGGGATTATACGGTTTTACTTGGGACGTCAATTATGAAGTGTTGGATATGAAACAAATCCGAAATACATATCCTTTGTCTGGGTTTCGTGTTTTGGTAGCTTCTTACGCACAAGCGTTAAAGCAAAAAGAACCGTTAGATCCCAAAGCATTTGTAACGAAATATGCCGCTGAACGATTCGGATTTACGCAGTCTGAAAGCGAGAAATTTTGGGAAACGTTTACTATTCCGCAGGAATTAATAGGGGATGGAAAACCTGTAAAAAGTCAATCTATAGCCGATTTACAAAAAGAGACGCATCGGATAAAAGAAATTTTATACCGTTTGTCACCAAAAAGAAATAAAAAAGAATTTGAACATTTCAAATTAATGATTGATTTAAGAGAATTTTATTTGAAGTTTAAAGAACTCAAAGCTATTTATAATTCGGAAAACTTTTCGCGGAATGAATCCTTTGTTTTGATTTCTCAATTGGAAGATTTAATAAAGCAATCTAAAATGTTGGACAAAAGATTTTATAAGCTGCAAAAAAGTTTTCTCCCCAGTAAAGAAATTGAAGAACAAAATGAATTCCGCAGGATGGATTTAGTGAATATGTATAATCGAGTTGTAAGTATGAGTAAATAAAAAATCAGTTTATGAAACCAATTAATTATATTTTACTGTTGTCGCTAATGCTTTTTATAAGCGGTTCTGCGTATTCAGTAACTGACGTGAAAATAATTCCTCAACCTAATAATATTGAATATTACAACGAACTTCACACATTAAAAAGCGGAGTTAGTGTTATTGCCGATAATGATCTTCAAAATGAAGCTCGTTTTTTAGCAGATATTCTCACAAAAGGATTTGGCAAAGAATCAAAAATAAAAACGAAAGGAAATGGTATTTTTTTAATTTTAGATGAAGGATTAAATTCTCAAACAGGCAGTGAAGGATATGTTTTTTCTTCCGTCGGAAAAAATATTACTATCAAAGCAGCAACGCCAACCGGTATTTTTTATGGAATTCAAACACTTAAACAATTGTTTCCTGTTGAGTTTGAGCAAAGAATAAAAGAACGCAGCGTAAAAATTCCGAGTGTAAAAATATCAGACTATCCCAGATTTCACTGGCGGGCATTTATGCTGGATGAATCCAGACATTTCAAAGGTATGGACGAAGTAAAACGATTGTTGGATCAGATGGCATTGCTAAAAATGAATATTTTTCATTGGCATCTAACAGATGATCAAGGATGGAGAATTGAAATCAAAAAATATCCTCTGCTGACACAAATCGGTTCGAAAAGAAAAGATACACAAACAAGTAGAGGAAGTGAAAATAGAACAGGAAAACCTCACGAAGGATTTTATACTCAAGAACAAATAAAAGACATAATTTCGTATGCTGAAAAAAGGCACATCACAATTGTCCCTGAAATAGAAATGCCCGGTCACGCTATGGCTGCCATTGCTTCTTATCCTTGGATTGGTTCACTTGGAACAACTACGGAAGTTCCGGTTGTTTTCAGTAGAACGGAAGACTCATTTAATATCTCAGACCCAAAAGTAATTGATTTTTTGAAGGACATACTAAATGAAGTAATAAATTTATTTCCGGGCAAAGTTATTCATATCGGCGGAGACGAAGTAGTTTTTAAAACTTGGGAAGAATCGCAAAAGGTTCAGGATTATATGAAACAGCTAAACATAAAATCACCCATCGAATTGCAGATTTACTTCACCAATCTAATGTCAAATTACATCGATAGTAAGGGTAAACGTATGATGGGATGGAATGAAATTCTGGGAGATGATATTCACGGCGAAAGAAATGATGCAAATACTAATAAAGACCAAAAATTAGCGAAGTCTGCAATTGTTCATTTCTGGAAAGGCAACCTTGATTTAATAAACAAAGCTGTACAAAACGATTATGATGTTGTTAATTCAAATCATTGGGATACATATTTGGATTATACTTATGAAAGATTGCCTCTGTCAAAATCGTATGCATTTAATCCAATTCCTGAAGGTTTAGCCCCGAAATATCAATCTCATATTCTTGGTTTAGGCACTCAAATGTGGAGTGAATGGATTCCAACGGTAGAAAGTATGGAAAAACAAGTCTTCCCGCGTTTTGCCGCTTACGCTGAAGTTGGATGGACTGAATTAAAAAACAAGGATTATAGCAGATTTTTAAATTCACTCGAATTACTTAAAAAAAGATGGGACATTGAACACATTTATTACACCGATTCTGCTACAAAAAAAACAAGTGATGCAAGAACAAAGTATTTCCCAAAACAAGAAATTCCTGTATCTCAACTGCCTTCCAAAGACAAACTCTGGATTTTTATAATGGCAGGACAATCGAATATGGCAGGACGTGGATGGGTTTCTCCTTATGATACGGTTCCTCGACCAAATATTATTACTATTAACAGTAAAAACGAATGGGTTTTGGCAAAAGAACCGTTGCATTTTTATCAACCAAATTTAACGGGATTAGACTGCGGTCTTTCTTTTGCAAAATATTTAGCTGACAGCATAAACGATGATATTACAATTGCAATTCTGCCGACAGCCGTAGGAGGAAGTTCCATCAGTTACTGGTTAAACGATTCGGTGTTTAACGGAGTGCATCTTCAAAGTAATTTGTTTGAAAAAATAAAATTAGCAAAGCAATATGGAGTACTTAAAGGCATTCTTTGGCACCAGGGAGAAAGTGATGCTTCTCCCAAGAAAATTCCTGCTTATAAAAAAAATCTCGAAAAATTATTCAGTTTGATACGTCAACGGGCTGGAAATGAAAATCTTCCCATAATCGCAGGTGAACTTGGGAGTTATTCTAAAAAGGAAAAAGACAAGAAAAATTGGGCGGCGATTAATAAAATTATCCATAAAGTTGCTGATAAGGATGAAAATACTTATTTGGTGAAAACCGGTGATTTAACACCGAACGATGATTTTATTCATTTTGATGCTCCATCGCAACGAAAACTTGGAGAAAGATACGCCAAAGCTTATTTGCAAATTGAAAGAAAAGTAAGTGCACAACAACAGACAGCAGGAACAAATAATGTTTATAAAGAAACCGAAACAAAGAAAAATGAACGCATAATTTCTTTCTCCGGTTATAAATGGGCTGTAGCATCATCCAAAGGTAAAAAGTATGGTGGTCCGTTTTATTATTCAGACTCTAATAATAACGTATGGATTGATAAAAACGGAAAACTTCATCTAAAAATCACGCACAGGAATGATAAATGGTATTGTGCAAAAGTAACTCTTTTGAAACCGGTGACGTATGGGAAATATATTTTTCAAATTGACAGCCGCATTGATAATTTTGATAAAAATGTAGTAGGTGGATTATTTATATATAAAAATGACGTTCAGGAAATCGATATTGAGTTCTCAAAATGGGGAATAGATGAAAATATGAACTCTCAGTTTGTTATTCAACCAGGCGATAAAAATGAAAATAAAAAAAGATACGATATAAATCTTACAGAAAATAAATCAACACATTGGTTTGATTGGCAGCCAAATTCTATCAAATTTATGAGCTATCAAGGACATTCCCATAAACTGTCCAATTCGGGCAATATTTTTCAACAATGGGAATATTCCGGAGAAGACATACCGTTGGACTCAGACGAACAAGTGAAAATCAATCTTTGGATGTTTCGAGGAATGCCGCCATCTGATAATAAAGAAACTGAAATGATTGTTTCAGCATTCAAAATAGAATAAATACAGCTTAAAAAATAATATTGAGATGCAAAAACAAGCTCAACAAAAAACATCACGATTAGCATCGTTGGATGCCCTCCGCGGATTCGACATGCTTTGGATCACAGGAGGACAAAAAATTGTATTTGCCTTGGCGACAATTAAAGGTTTGCCTATTTTCAACTGGTTGAACCGGCAAATGCATCATGTGGAATGGAACGGTTTTGCTTTTTACGATATGATTTTTCCGTTATTTCTTTTTCTTGCAGGAGTTTCAATGCCTTATTCCTTTTCGAACAGGCTGGCAAAAGGAGAAACAAAAACAACTATTTACAAACACGCTTTCAAACGAATGTTTTTATTGATAATTTTCGGGATGATTTACAATGGGGTGCTTCATTCCGATTTCGAAAACATGCGTTTTGCTAGTGTACTCGGACGAATTGGTGTGGCTTGGTTTTTTGCGGCAATCATTTATTTGAATACTTCCTTACGTGGACAAATTATATGGTTTTGGGGAATTCTTGTTGGATATTGTTTATTGATGCTTTTTGTTCCTGTTCCCGGTTTCGGAGCGGGAGTCTTAACACCTGAAGGAAATTTATCGGGATATATTGACAGACTTCTATTACCTGGAAAACTTTATATAAATAACATAATGGAAGCCGAAGGCATTCTCAGCACACTACCCGCAATAGGTACAGCGTTGTTGGGAGTTTTTGCAGGTCATTTTTTAAGAGTAAATGATGAAAAAATCAGCCGAGTAAAGAAAAGTTTATGGTTGATTGTTGCCGGAGTTTTTTCGTTAGCTTTAGGGTTAATTTGGAATATCTTTTTTCCTATTAATAAAATATTATGGACGAGTTCTTTCGTTCTTTTTGCTGGAGGTTTAAGTTTAATTCTATTGGGGATATTCTATTTGATAATAGATGTTTGGGGATTTAAAAAGTGGTCTTTCTTTTTTGTTGTTATAGGATTAAACTCCATTACTATTTACCTTGTACAGTATAAAATTATAGATTTCAATAAAGTTAGAGATTTTTTGTTCGGAACGCTAATAAATCTTACTCCCAACAGTATTCAACCTCTTGTTAGTGCAATTATTTATGTACTGCTTGTGTGGATGTTTCTTTATTTTCTTTATAAAAATAAGATATTTCTAAAAGTGTAATAAAACTATTGGATTCAGTTTTTTCATAGATAAATATTTCCAAGAGAACGAAACGCTGTAAGAATTTGATTTACAGCGTTTTGTTTTTTTTATTTTATCTTTTTCGGAGTGGTTGTTTGAAATTCTTTCAGGTAGAAGGGTTCAAAATATGCGACATCTACAAAATTATTCTCAGAAAAATGCTTTTCAGCCAATGAAATCATATTTTCAGCCAACGGTTCTATATTGTTTATAAACTTTGCATTAGGGTGGGTGAGAACTGTTTTGCATTTTTCAGCGCCGTTACCAAAGAAATAAACCGTGTTATTTTGCAGCAAATCTTGAAATGAACTTTCAGTAATAATTTCAGCGGAAATATCTTGTTTCATTTCTAAATCTAAGTTGTAAAAAGCGGTATAAACTTCCATTCTGCGTGCATCAATCATTGGACAAAGCAAAGCATTTTTTTCAATTTGATTTCTTTTGATAACTTCCTTACATAATATTTCGAGTGTGCTTACTGCAATTAGTGGAATTTCATATCCATAGCAAAGTCCTTTGGCGGTGGAAACTCCAATGCGCAAGCCGGTATAAGAACCGGGACCGGAACTTACGGCAACAGCATCTAATTTCAGATTTTGTTCTTTTGCTTTTTCTAATGCTTGCTCTATAAATGGGCTTAATAATGCAGCATGATTTTGTCCTTTATCATCAGCAATGGAGAAAATACATTTTCCGTTTACGCTTAAAGCCACAGAACAAACATTGGTTGAAGTTTCGATATGAAGAAGAGTCATTTTTTAATAAACAAGTGTGGTGTAAACAAGTAAAACTCTAATCTATTTCCTCCCGGTTAACTGAAAATACCAGCCAAGATTTAACGAAATATTCAGATAATTTGACGTGCTGAAATAATCGCTTTTGGAATTGGCAAATATGTCGCTTAATCCGTAGTATCCACGTAATTCAATTTCATAAACCCCGGCATTATGTGTGTGCAGATTGTATCCGAATCCGGCAGTTAATCCGTAATCAAAAGGAAAATAAACATCTTTGTATTGTTCGGAAGAGGGATTTGATGCGGTGTTTTTTACAACCGATTCATTTAACATATAACCAATTTTAGGTCCTAAATTAAAAATAAATCGGTGCGTATTTCCAAAATAAAGATGCGTAAGCATCGGCAATTCAAGGTAATTAATGCGGCGTATGTATTTTCCATCGGATTCGCTCCATCCACGTTGCGAGTATTTTAGTTCCAATTGCAAACCAAAGTGTTTTTCTGTTATATAACGGTAAGAAATACCGGCATTGTATCCTAAAAACAAATAATTTTGGTCTACTGACGGATTAAAAAGCACCATAGAAGTGTTTACTCCGTGTGAAGTTCCAATGTATTTTTCCGAAGGGGTTAAAAGTACGGTTTGTGAAAAAAGTGTTGAATTCAGAGCAAAAAATCCGAGAATTGCAACCAGTTTTTGAATGGATTTTTTAATTTCTTTTTGCAGCATCTTCAATCAGGAATAATTGTTGGTTCATAAATCCGCCGTCGTTTCCTATGCGCTTGAAATACATATCGGACTGAATTCCGTTGCTTTTCATATTTTTAGTATTTTGTTCAATATCAAATCCATTTTTGTCCATCAGAGACAAAAAGTATTTAGTAATATCATAGCCAATCATATCGTATCGTGGATTTTTTTCTCCGCGAAGTTTTCCGTAATAACGCGTGAACTCATTTTCGTAATTTATGGCATTTGCCATACGTTGAGTGTCGTCTGTGAATGGAGCTACGTAATACATTTTAGGCTTTTTACCTGTTTCTCCTTTCCACGAGTATTGACCGATAACTCCCACATCGTATTTTTTACTTAAATCAAATAAATCATTCAAATAAGATTGAACGGAAGATAATTTGTAGGCATCGAAAATGATGATGTTCTTTTTATCGGCGTTCAGATATTTTTCTATTTTGTTGGTGAATAAATCTGATTTTGTAATTTTTGTAAAATCAATACTTGTACGATCTAATTTATTGCCGATAAAATTGAAGGAATCGTTTTCGTCGTTATTTTGACCATTATTCTCAACATCAACTAAAATTATATTAGCATCTTGGAATTTATTCTTCAATGCATTTACCACAAAAAAGTTTTGCAGGTCTTTATCAGGATTAAACTGAAAAATATAAGGATTGTCTTCAATGTCATCCACATTGGAACTAAAAGGAACGACCGTATAAATTTCTCTGCGTTTGGCAAAATCGGCTAAAATAGGAATTTGTGCAGTATAAGCCGGACCAATTATCAAGTCCATTTTCTGCATTTCAGGTTGATTTATAACGGAATAAAGTTTGGTTTCAGATTTTTCTGTGTCATAAGTGTAAATCTCATAATTTATTCCGGAATTTTGAGCTTCTTTTACAGCCAAAAGCGCACCCATATAAAAATCCAAAAACTTGTTAACGGTAGCATCTTGTGTTTTTTCATTGAGCATAAACGGAAGCAAGTAGGCAATTTTATATGTGTTCTTTTTTTCTGATTTTTTAATTGTTCTTGTCCCTGAGTTAGTCGTGTTTATCCCCAAATTATTTTTGCTTACCGGAATTTTTAGTTCAACGCCTGTTTTAAGCACAATATCTGAACCGGGGTTTAATTTTACAATATCATCAACAGTTACGTTATATTGTTTGCTTAAAGAATAAAGGGTTTCTTTGGGTTGTACAATGTGAGTGGTGTATGCTCCTTCTTTACTTATGTGTAAATTAGACGTTGTATAAGGCGCGTTGGTTTTTTCAGTTTTTGGCTGTTCTACAATTTCTTTGGATTTTTTATCCGATTTTTTTTGCTTTGATTTTTGTGGAATACGAATCACATCTCCTACACGTAAACCGTTTTTAACTTGTGGATTAGCTTCAATAATTTCATCTTGGGAAACATTATATATTCTGCTAATGGCAAATAACGTTTGTTTTTTTTCTACTTTATGAGTTATATATTCTGTTTTTTCATCTTCGGAAACAAGAGCTTGTTTGAGTGAGTTTTTTTTAGGAATTAAAATTTCTTCTCCCGCTTTTAATCCATCGTGGATTTGCGGATTAGCATTATTAATATCAGATTGTGAAACATCAAATCTTCGGCTTATCGAATAAAGTCCCTCGCCGCTTTTAACGGTGTAAACGTAAAATTCAGCGCCATTAATCACTTTTACGGGATAACTTTCCGTATCTTGTGAGTAAAGCGTCAGGCTAAGCAATAGAAATGTAAATAATGAAAGAATTTTCAAATGTTTCTTCATAATAAAATAAGTTTTTATACAAGATTTTAATAATGAATATGATTGCAAATGTACAAAAAATAAACTATCTGCGCTTATAAATAACAATAATTAAGCCGTTTTTTTGTTTAAGCAATTAAAAAAGATGTATTTTTGCAACAAGAATAAGTATGTGTAACTGAAAGTTTATCTCAAAAAAATATGAAAAAAATACTTGGTTTATTTTTGATTTTTAGCTGTTCAATTACGGCTTTTTCGCAAATTAATATAAAAAGTAAATATATCAGCGTATCTAATGCTTCAGGATTGGATAATATTTACATTTTTGAAAAAATAGATAATTCTTCCGAAATACATTATACATCATCTAACGCATCATCGATTGTAAAATGGTATACTTTTTTGAATGGAATAAAAACCGAAATGACAAATGTTTCGGTATTGTCATCTACAGAAACTTATATTGATCCCGACAATAATACCGGATACTTGTTAGAAGTTGACGGACAGCAGATTGCCAGTTTTTGGGTGTTTGATTATTCGCAATACACACCCGTTTTTAATTCTATATCCGCTTCAGATAGCGATTCTCCTTGCGATGATGTAAAATTGAATATAAATGCAGCTGTTTTGGCATTTAATTATCAGAACCCAACCGGAGGAAATTTAAAATTAGACAGAAAATTTGCTGTAACTTACACTACACTCGAGTGGAACGAAGGAAGTAAGCAATGGGATGAACAAACAAACGTTGAAACAATTGTGCTTCCAACTTCTGCTGATATTATGGTGCCTGTACCATACACAAATACAACGTTTACTCTATCCGGTGATGAATTTGCTTCGCAATTAGGAATTAATGTTGCTCCAATAACTTCAGGAATATATGCAACAAAAGCCGTAAAATGCAATATTACTTCTATTACCAGCACGGTAAGAAAAGATGTAACAAACGAAAACAATCGTCCGAAAGAAGAAAGTCAATTGGAAGGTTCTGCGCCATTAGATATAAATTTTTATAGCAATCCTACTCCTGCTGCCGATACTTATATCTGGAAAATTTATAAAGATAATTCAGAAAGTCCGTTTATATCACGTTCGGTAAAAGATAATACATATACATTTACCGAAGCAGGAAAATACAAGGTGCTATTAACCGTAAGTAATCAATATTGTTCTGATATTGATACTGTATTTGTGGAAGTTGCAGAATCAATGTTGGCAGTTCCTAAAGTGTTTACTCCAAATGGAGATGAAATTCAGGACGAATTTAAAGTTGCTTATCAATCTATCATAGAGTTTAATGCTATTGTAATTAATCGTTGGGGAAGAAGATTATTCTCGTGGACTGATCCTGCTAAAGGATGGGACGGTACAATTGGAGGTAAACCTGCCGCAGAAGGTCCATATTATTATATTATAACAGCAAAAGGTTCAGACGGGAAAAAATACAAGTTGAAAGGATGTATTAATTTACTAAGATAGTGGAGAAAACATACGAATTGTTTCGCAAAATCAGCATATTATGTGTGCTGATTTTTTTGTTGGTAATTCGAAAATGATTTATATTTTTTCAATTATTTAATTTCGGCACAACTTTTGTTAAAAAACCATCGTATCAGCTGTTTTAGGAGGTTCATAAAATTTATATTTGAAAATGAACGATTTTCTGTATTTACTTGTTACTTTTCTTAAAACGGATAATTTTATTAAACTTTTTTTATCTATCTTTGCATAGTAAAAATAAAATTTGTTTGCTTATAATAAACAATAAAATGACTCCGTAGCTCAGCTGGTAGAGCAAATGACTCTTAATCATTGGGTCGAGGGTTCGAGCCCCTCCGGGGTCACAAGATTTTTTTGAAACAATTATTTAATTTTATAAACAAAAAATCAAAAAAAATGAAAAAAACAAATTTATTTTTCGTATTACTGCTTAGTGTAAGCATAATATTTTCAGGATGTAAATCGCTAAATAATGCAGCCAAAGGCGGTATTTTAGGTGGAACAGCCGGAGCTGCTATTGGTGCAGGTATTGGCGCTTTAATTGGTAAAGATGGCAAAAGTGCAGCAGTAGGCGCTGCTATCGGAGGCGCTGTAGGAACTACAGCCGGAGTTATTATCGGTAAAAAAATGGATAAAGCTGCAGAAGAAGCAGCTAAAATTGAAAATGCAAAAGTAGAAACTATTGAAGACATTAATGGTCTGAAAGCCGTGAAAGTTACTTTTGATTCCGGTATTTTATTTGATTTTAACAGCAGCGCTCTAAGACAGGAAGCAAAAGATGCTCTTACCAAATTCGGCAAAATTTTAGTGGAAAATCCTACAATGGATTTGGCTGTTTTAGGTCATACTGATAATGTTGGTTCATTAGAAGCAAATAAAAAAGTATCGTTGGCGCGCGCACAATCTGTTGCGGATTATTTAGTAGCTCAAGGAGCAACTAAAAGTCAAATGAAAACAGTAGAAGGTCGTGATTATTCTATGCCGGTTGCATCAAATGATACTCCTGAAGGACGTCAATTAAACCGCCGTGTAGAGGTTTATATGTATGCAAGTGAAGCGATGATTAAAGATGCAGAAACACAAGCTGGAAAATAATAAATTAAAAACATAAAAAACGAAAAAGCTGAATTCAAAAGAATTCAGCTTTTTCATTTTATGTAAAAAAATAATTCGATTGTTCTTATCCTAATTTTTTTTCCAAATTTCGTTTCAGAGCCGCTAAGAAATCTTCTGTATTCAAATATTTATCTTTTGTGATGTTTTCTCCATAAACTAAAATTGCTAAATCTTTCGTCATCTCTCCACTTTCTACGGTTTCTACACATACTTGTTCCAGTTTTTCACAGAAATCAATTAACGGTTTATTATTGTCCAATTTTCCTCTGTGTATTAAGCCTTGCGTCCATGCAAAAATAGAAGCAATCGGGTTGGTTGAAGTTTCTTTTCCTTGTTGATATTGTCGGTAATGGCGTGTAACAGTTCCGTGAGCAGCTTCGGCTTCTACGGTTTTCCCGTCAGGTGTAACCAGTACGGACGACATCAATCCGAGTGAGCCAAAACCTTGTGCAACAGTGTCAGATTGTACGTCGCCATCGTAGTTTTTGCAAGCCCACACAAAACCGCCATTCCATTTCATAGCAGAAGCTACCATATCATCTATCAAACGATGTTCGTATGTTAAACCGGCTTTTTCAAATTCGGTTTTAAATTCTTTTTCATAAACGTCAGCAAAAATATCTTTAAAACGTCCGTCGTAAGCTTTCAATATGGTATTTTTGGTAGACATATACAACGGATATTTCTTTGTAAGCGCCATTTGGAAAGATGAGCGAGCAAAACCGTAGATAGATTCATCGGTATTATACATTGTCATTGCAACTCCGTCTCCTTTAAAATTGAATACTTCCCATTCCTGTGTTTCTCCTTTTTCATTGGTAAAGGTCATTTTCAATGTTCCTTTGCCTTTAATTACTTTATCTGTAGCTTTGTATTGGTCTCCAAATGCATGACGTCCAATGATAATCGGTTGAGTCCAGCCCTGTACGTAACGCGGAATATTGCTACAAATAATAGGTTCACGGAAAACGGTTCCACCTACAATATTTCGTATGGTTCCGTTGGGCGATTTCCACATTTGTTTTAGTCCGAATTCCTTTACGCGAGCTTCATCGGGAGTAATGGTGGCACATTTGATTCCGACATTATATTTTTTTATAGCTTCCGCAGCATCCACAGTAATTTGGTCATTAGTAGCGTCTCGATTTTCAATGCCCAAATCGTAATATTTTATATCTAAATCCACATAAGGCAGAATGAGTTGTTCCTTGATAAATTTCCAGATGATACGTGTCATTTCATCGCCGTCAAGCTCGACAACAGGATTTTGTACTTTAATTTTTTGCATTTATTATTGTCTATTATCTTTATTTGATATGATAAAAGCGGAAAAAATTCCGCTTTTAAGAACTCTTAATTTCTGATCTATAACTTTTAATTTATATTATCCTCTGTCTTTCATAGGGATAAATGATTGACGTTCACGCACATTTTTATAAGCAGGACGGATAATACGTTTACTGCTAAAGTTCAGTTCTTCAATGCGATGTGCAGTCCAGCCCACAATACGAGCCATTGCAAATAACGGTGTGAAAACATCTTCGGGAAGTCCGATAGCATCATACACAAATCCTGAGTAAAAGTCTACATTTATACAGGTTTGTTTTTGTCCTTCGCCTTTAAAGTTCATGAAAGTATTCACAGCGCGTTCTTCTACCAATTCCATTAATGCGAACTCATCTTCACGTCCTTTTTCTTTTGCTAAATCGCGAGCCATTGTTTTTAATAATCCTGCACGAGGATCACTAACGGTATAAACTGCGTGTCCTATACCGTAGATTAAACCGGTTTTATCAAAAGCTTCTTTATTCAAAAGTTTATTAAGATAACCGTCCACTTCTTTTACATTGTCCCATTTTCTTACATTCTGTTTCATATCTTCCATCATCTTTTTTACCATAATATTGGCGCCTCCATGAAGAGGACCTTTTAACGAACCAATACCGGCAGCAATGGCAGAATAAGTGTCAGTTTCCGTTGAACTTGTAACACGCACGGAGAATGTAGAATTATTACCTCCACCATGATCTGCGTGAAGAATAAGAGCCAAATCAAGGATTTTTACATCGAGTTCGGTATAATTTCCGGGTCCTTTCATCATATAAAGGAAGTTTTCGGCAACAGAATACTCATCGCGAGGGTGGCGAATATGTAAAGAACGATTTTGTTCGGAATGACGAAGTACTTGATAAGCGTACGCAATAATAGTGGGGAATTTGGCAATTAAGTTGGTGGATTGACGAATAAGATTGTCTTTTGTGATTTCATCCGGATTTTCATCGTAAGTATAAAGTTCGAGAACGCTTCTCGCCAAAATATTCATAATATTTTTGCCTCGAAGTGACAAAATACTCATCATTGCTTTATGATCCAACGGCATGGTTTGAATCAGCACTTGACGAAATGTTTCCAACTCTTCTTTGTCAGGAAGACCGCCTGAAAGTAACAGGTAGGCTGTTTCTTCAAATCCTAAGCGGTTGTCTTGTAAAATTCCATTTACTAATTCTTCTACATCGATTCCACGATACATCAATTTTCCCGGAATTGCTTTTAATTTTCCGTCTTCTTGTTTTTCATAGCCAACAACATCTCCAACACGAGTTAAACCTGCTAATACGCCAGATCCATCATCATTTCTCAGTCCTCGTTTCACACCCATTTTCGCAAAAAGGTCTTTGTCTATCTTACTCGTTTTTTTGATTGATTCGGAGAGCTTGTAAATCAAATACTTCTTTTCCATATATTGATAATGTTAATTGTTATTTCTGCAAATATAATGATTTAAATAGTGATATTGTTCTAATATATAAAAAAATTAATTAAAGTTTTTTTATTACCTCGTTTGAAAACTCAGATGTTGAAAGCGATCTGCCATTTTCCATGAACCGGGCTAAATCCGATGTAGCAGTACCGTTTTCAAACAAATTTTCCAATGCTTTAGTAATTAATTCTCCCGCTTCATTCCAACCTATATATTCCAGCATCATAACTGCCGAAAGCAACATAGAACAAGGATTAGCGTTATTTTTTCCTGCAATATCCGGAGCTGTTCCGTGTGTTGCTTCAAAAATAGCATGTCCTGTATTGTAATTGATATTAGCGCCGGGTGCAATTCCTATTCCTCCTACCATTGCTGCGAGTTGGTCAGAAATATAATCTCCGTTTAGATTGAGTGTGGCAACCACAGAATATTCCTCGGGTTTTAATAAAGTGTTTTGCAAAAATGCGTCAGCTATTACATCTTTAATAAATACTTTCCCAGTTTCAATGGCTTCATTATATGCTTCAACGGCTGTTTCTAATCCTTTTTCGGTTTTTATTTTATTGAATTTGTCTTCGGTAAACGTTTCGTCAGGAAATTCTCTTTCAGCCAATGCGTACCCCCATTTCTTAAAACCGCCTTCGGTAAATTTCATAATATTTCCTTTGTGCACTAAAGTAACAGAGGGGTATTTGTGTTTTATTGCGTATTGAATGGCTGCTCGCACTAATCGTTCCGTGCCTTCGATGGAAACAGGTTTCACGCCAATAGAAGTAGTTTCAGGAAAACGAATTTTTGCAACTCCCATTTCTTCTTTCAGAAATTTCAATACTTTTTCCAGTTCGGGAGTTCCCGCTGCCCATTCAATTCCGGCATAAATATCTTCCGTATTTTCTCTGAAAATGGTAACGTGTACTTTTTCAGGACGTAGAAGAGGAGTGGCTACTCCTTTAAACCAACGTACCGGACGCAAACATACGAATAAATCCAATTCCTGACGTAAAGCTACATTTAATGAACGGATTCCTTCGCCTACAGGAGTTGTAAGTGGTCCTTTTATTCCAACTAAATATTTTCGGAAAGTATCCATTGTTTCTTGCGGAAGCCAAGTTCCCTTCTCGAGAAATGCTTTTTCTCCGGCAAGTACTTCTTTCCATTCAATTTTTCTTTTTCCATTAAATGCTTTTTCTACTGCTTTATCTACTATTTTTTTTACCCAGAAAGTAATTTCTTTCCCAATTCCATCCCCTTCAATAAAAGGAATGACAGGATTATCAGGTATAACTAATTTATTTCCTTGTTTAGTAATAGTTTGAATCATACAATTTTTAGAGTGATTATAATTTTATGTTAAAACGAAAAAAAACAACAAAAGTTCACATAAAAAAAGCCGTTTCGGTTTATTTCTCGAAACAGCTTCTTGTAAAATATTAAAAGTTCACTTTATTGATATTGAATATAAATAGGTTGTGGTTTTAATTTCAATAATTCTTGCGGAGTGAGCATTTGATAAGGCGGTTTTTTCAAATCGTTTTTGTAAAATAACTTGAATCCTGTAAATTGTACCGGCTGCGGAAAAATATAGTTTCGATGAGTTCCTTTTTTTAATTCCGGTTCGCCCCAGCCGTCCATATTAATAACTATTTGTACTTCAGGATGAAGTTTAATATTCTGATAATTAGTAAGCATTCCTTTCGTAAAACGATGAACTACAAGTACTTTTGGCGGTAAATTGTTTTCTTTTACCAATTTTGCCAAATATTCCGAAGCGTAATTAACATCCGAAGCATCGTAGGTTCCTATTTTTTTACCCGGGAGACTTCCATTTTTCATAGAAAATTCAGGATCAATGCCTAAATGTACGTGAGGCATTTTCAAGTATTTCTCAAGAGTTGGTAATTCGTGTTGAATGGTACTTAATCCGACTTGAATATCTAAAAATACAATAGCATTGCCCATTTTTGCAATGGTTAATACGGAATCTATCTGACTTTCAGGCATACGTGCGCGGTATTTCCCGTCTTTACCAGGCGCACCTTGAGCTACAATAGCAATATAATGTAAAGCGGGCTGTACCGGTGTAAGAGAATCGGCTTTTTCCCACAATTTTATTTCAGCATTTAAATGTTCCCACATTTCTTTTGGAGCATATTCTCCTAAAGCGCCCATTTTTTTTGAGTAAAGATTGCCATAATAAGCCACAATTCGTTTAAAAGGAAGAATGGCTCCATCCAACGGATAAGGTTGATTTTTTACAGGCCAATGTCCTGTGGTATCGCCATTGGCTAAAGTGATGAGCTTTTTATTGTAGGAAGCAGTGTCTAACGGAGTTGTTTTTTCTTTTTTATCGATGGTTTTAATTTCACCGGCTTTGTTATTTCCATTTGATTTAGAACCACACGCCATAAAAACGAGAAGAGATGCTATAAGAAGCGATATAAAGCGTATTTTCATAAAATTAATAAAACTTAAAATTGAACACAAAGATGTATAATTTTATTGAATCCCACAATAGGACAAAAAGGCGTTTTTCACACGGAATATTGTTTTGTGCTTTGAATTTGTTGTGTTGTCTAAAAATAAATAAAGGAAGAAGCCCCTTATGAATAAATGAAGGGGCTTCAAGAGTAATTTTCTAATTCTAATTTTTTGTTTTAATTTTTAACCGCTTCTACACCAAAGGTAAATCCTTGTTTAACTCTTTCAATCAATTCCGGGATAATGTCCTGATATTCGCCAACAATACCAAAATCAGCATTGTGAAAAATGGATGCTTTTGGATTGTGATCAATGGCAACTACTTTTCCCGCTTCCTTCATACCGGCAATATGTTGTATAGCTCCGGAAATACCAACGGCAATGTAAACTTTAGGACGTACGGTTTTTCCGGTTTGTCCTATTTGGCGTGCATATTCGGCAAAACCTTCATCTACTGCGACACGACTGGCAGCCCATTCTGCATTAATTCCTTGTTGTTTCAATGCTTCAGCGAGTTGTTTTACAAGTTCCAAATTATCGGCAGTTGCACCACGACCACCCGAAACAATAATTTCAGCATCGAATAAATTTTGCAGTCCGCCTTCACCACGTACCGTTTTTTCTATTACAACTTTAAAGTCCTCATTGTGGAGTTTTGGTGAGAAAGTAGATAAAATACCTTTTTTGCCTTCTTGACGTTCAGGTACTTCAAATGTTCCTGCGCGAGCGGTAGAAATCTGCGGAAATACAAAACCGAGAATGGTAGCCAATTTGCTTTCGCCATACGTAGGACGACGTGAATGCAAAATAGGATAGACAATTAATTTTTCTTTCCGATTAATATATTCGCCGATTTCCAAACCCGTACAATCTGCTGTAACACCGCTTCCTGTTTTCATACCGATACGGGGAGCCAACTCACGTCCGGCAGTGGTTGCAGCAAAGAGAGCCACTTCCGGCTTGCGTTCATCAATAATTTGTCTGATAATATTTGAAAATGGTAATACCAAATATTCTTCTAATTTATCATTTTCCACTAAAATTACCTCGTCAGAACCATGTTCTATCAATGTTTGAGCAAGCGATTTCACGTTTTTACCAATTAAAACGGTAGAAATTTTAGTGTCGCCTCCAAGTTCATTGGCAAGTTTACGAGCCGGAGTAAGTAATTCCAGTGAAGGACGAGCAATTTTTCCATTGGTTACTTCCGCCCAGGTTAAAATACCTTTTGCACCTTCTCGAATATCTTTTTCAGGGAAATCGGGCCTTTCTGCGGCTTTTTTCTCAGTTTTTTCCGCTTTTTCCAATACGTTTCCCCCTTTTTTGAAGTTATCAATAAAATTATCAATTACTTCTTTATCGCTATGACCTTCGGAGAGAACAACAGGCGGACGTTCACTGACAAGATTTGCAACAGCAGCTACAATCGTAGGCGAACCACTTAACCCAATTTTTTCAGTGCCTAAACCAATATCATCAATGTTTAAAACAGTAACTTTTGTATTACGTGCTTTAATAGCTCCATTTAACGATGGTTTACGCGGCGGAACCCCCGTCGGTGTCAAAGAAATGGTACAAGGCATTGGTAAATTCAACATTTGATAACCGCCTTCAATGATACGTTTGGCAATTACGTTTCCTTTTCCATCGGCTTTTACACTTTCCACAAAAGTTGCCTGAGGAATATCCATACTTTCAGCCACTTGCGATGGAACATGTGCGGTGTCTCCATCGCTGGTTTGGCGTCCGGCAAAAATGATAAATGGTTCTTTATTATCTTTATTATATCCAAGATGTTTCAACATGGTGGAAATAGCCAATCCTGTGGCATACGTATCGCTTCCTCCCAAACGACGATCGGAAAGTAAATACGCTTCATCGTAACCCATAGAAATAGCTTTTTTTAATGATGGCTCAAATGAAGGTGGTCCCATCGAAACTACTATCATTTTAGCGTCAGGATATTGTTTCTTCAGTTGTAAGCCGGCTTCCAACCCAAATTGACAATCTATATTTATAATGGATTTAGCTTTTGTTCTGTCCATCAATCCATCGTCTCCCATACGCATTTCGGATGGAAGAGGAACTTGTTTTATAAGAGATATAATTGTTAATGACATTATTTTAAAATTAGAAATTAGAATTCTGAAATCTGTCTAAAAGTCTTGACCCTTGGCTCTATTTGTCTAAATTACATATTTTGCCAATCGGGACCGTTACCACCATTGGGAACCGACCAAGTGATTCCATCACCCGGTGTTTTTATATCACATGTTTTGCAATGCATACAATTCTCAGCGTGGATACGTAATTCTTGATTTCCATTTTTGTCGGTGTGAAGTTCGTACACTTCTGATGAACAGAAAAACTGACAAGGCGCGCCGTATTGAGCAATATTAATTTTCTTGAAACTTTCCGGATTGTTTACACGCACATGTGGTACTTGTGCCTCATCATGTTGAACACCTGAATAATACACATCGGTAACTTTATCAAATGTCAAAACTTTATCAAATTCCAGTTTGTCTTTGAAACGTTTTTTGAAAGGTACTCCAGTAAAATCAGATAGTGTTTTAGTCGTATCCTTATCATAATGAGTACGTTGTTTTCCGCTAACTCCGGCTCCGCCGGTGACAAGCAAACTTCCAAAATTCAACATTCCCACGACTGTTCCTTTTGCAAATCCTTGACGGAAATTGCGTACCGGAAACATTTCTTTGTAAACGATACTATCGTGAATGGCGTTTTCGTATTCTTTTAATACATTTTCAGAAAAATCATTTTTACTTAATGCCGTAGCTGCGGTTTTTGCAGCCGCCATTCCTGAAGCAATTGCCAAGTGAATACCTTTTAGAGCCGGCATTGTAAGAAATCCGGCGCTATCGCCCACAATCATAGCATTGTCCACATACAATTTTGGAAGAGAGTACCAACCGCCTTCAGGAAGTGTTTTTGCACCGTATTCAACAAGTTTTCCTCCTTTTAAAATTTTTGATACAAACGGATGCGTTTTCCAAGCTTGCATTGCGTCGTGCGTGTCAAAAGTCGGATCGGGATAATCTAATCCTACCACTAATCCTACGGCTACTTTATTGTCGTTTAAACCGTAAATAAATCCGCCTCCGAATTCTGTCATATTTAAAGGATAACCCATTGTATGATAAACTTCGCCGGGTTGTATATTCCCTTCGGGGACGCTCCACAATTCTTTACATCCAAGGGAATATACTTGTGGATTTTTATCTTTATCCAATTGAAAATTTTGAATGAGTTTTTTTGCCAAACTTCCGCGAGTTCCTTCGGCAAATATGGTAAGTTTAGCGTCCACGCGCGTTCCGGGCTGGAAGTTCTCCATCGGATTCCCGTGATGATCAACGCCGGTATCGATGGTTTTTACACCGATGACTTTATTGTTTTCATATAAAATATCGCTTACTGCAAATCCGGAATAGATTTCCACTCCTTTTTCTTCGGCTTTTGTAGCCAAATAACGACAAATTTGCCCCAGAGATGCGGTGTAGTTTTCGGCATTGCTCATATAAGGCGGATGAAAAGGCACTTTGAAACTTCCTTTTTCCGAAAGCATAACCATTGAATCTTTGGTAACTTTGGCATTGAAAGGAATTTCGTTAAAATCAACTTCCGGAAGCAACGTTTTGAAAATATCCGGTTTAATTACCGCACCTGAAAGAATATGGCTTCCAATGGAAATTCCTTTATCAATCAGTAAAATACGTTTTGTTTGCCCGCTTAATTTTAATAAATTAGCAAGATGAATAGCAGTAGCTAATCCTGAAGGTCCTCCTCCGACAATCAGCACATCCGTGTATATGGTTTCAACATTACTCATTTTATGTGTGTTTTTATGATAAGTTTATTTGAGGTACAAATTTAAGCATTATTTTTTGAAGAAATAGTATAAATTTTAAATAAAAATAAGCACCTGACTATGAAATGTCAGATGCTTATTTCTAATTTATTTTCTTAATTCAACCTTTTACTGATTTTGTCATTATCCGATCAAACAGTCGGGTAGGAGTGATGATGCTTAGAAATATAAGTGGCTTTGCAAAACCACCCGCTTTGTAACGAACTTTTGGATGCTTTCTAGTACTTGCCTTTAAAATTGTTTTGGCTATTACTGTAGGTTTGGAAGCCATTTTATACATTTTATCCATTCCTGTAGCTTGTGCTTTTGCTGATTTTTCATACACTGTTCCGGTAGATGTTTTGATTAAATTTTCCTGTGCAATTTCTTGCCATTCGGTATAAATCATTCCGGGTTGGATTAAAACCACATCAATCCCGAACGGTTTTACTTCCATTCTCAGTGCATCGCTCAATCGTTCCAAAGCAGCTTTGGTTGCGTGATACCAGCCTCCGTTTGGCTCTCCGAAATAAGCGCCCATAGATGAAATATTTATAATCCGTCCGCTTTTTTGATTTCGCATTATTGGAAGAATTTTTTGAATAAGTAATCCCAAACCAAATAAATTCACTTCAAACTGACGCCGCGCTTCCTCCATTGGAACAACTTCTACGGCTCCAAAAGAACCATATCCTGCGTTATTTATAAGGATGTCAATTCGTTTTTCTTTCAATAGAATTTGTTTCACACAGTTTTCGATGGATTTTTCATCGGTTATGTCTAAAGATAGAATTTCCACGCCTACAGCGGTCAATTCTTTCATTTTATCTAAATTGCGGGCTGCTCCGTATACTTTAAATCCTTTTGCCGCTAATAGTTTAGCCGTTTCCTTTCCTATACCGGAAGATGCGCCGGTGATTAATACTACTTTTTGATATGACATTTTCATTTTGTTTATTTATTAGACAAATATAAGACAAAAAGCATAATGGATTTGTTTTGCGCATTAAAAAAACTTAAAAATTAAACCCTCCAAATATAAGAATTCAAAGGGTTTAATTTACTTTATGAGAGAACTAAAAGATTTAATCGTTTGCGGTTTGTAATTTATTGTTTTTCTTAATTTCCCTGTAATACAAAGCGGATGTGATAACAAAATACACTAGCGTTTGAATCCATAATCCGGCTGTTTCAAAACGAATTTCCGATGCTGTCGCTCCCATTGTATTTGTTTTTATAAATCCCTGAATACCAAAAGTGGATGGAAATATATAACTAAATGTTCTCCAAAATCCGCTCATATTGTATTGAGGCCACGAAATTCCGCTTAGAAAAAGTAAAATGAGTGAAAAGAAGACCAATAAAATCATTTGCGTTTCCCTTTCCATATTGAAAACCGAAAGCGTCATAGAGAAAAAGACGGTTGCCAATAAAAACGGGACAACGAATGATAACATGGTTTGAAAATCTCCAATGTGTGGAAGATTAAATATTCTTGGAACTATCAATAAAATAAAAGCCGACCAAAACAGATAAACAATGAAATAAGACAACGCTCTTCCTAAAACTACTCTGAAAAGCCCTCCACGTGATGTCGTAGACATTATCAATTCGTTATTTGGATTGTCTTCTCTTTCGGCTCCGGCTGCCATTCCTATCCCGAATACCAATGTTTGGTGAATTATTAAAATCAATACGGCGGTGAGAAGAAAACTCGAAAATCCCATTCCCGGATTATAAAGAATAGTTCCTTCATTTTGTATAGGTTTGGCAGATATTTCCGCATCATATCCTGAAACTCCCACGTTATTCAACCTCTCTATTTTTATTTTTTCACCCATATCCAGCGTAACGTAATTCACTGCCAAAACCATTGCCCTGTAATATAAGAAACTACTCATATCGCTGTACATACTTATTGTTGACTGATCTTTTTCAACAATTTTCTTGTTGAAATCCCTTGGAATATAAACAATTCCGTGAATGTTTCCCTTGTACATTTCAACTCTTGCCTGCTCCAGATTATTGAGTTTTTCATACACTTTCAAATCCATAGTGGCATCCAATGCTCTTATTAATTGTGCCGAACGCGATGTGTTCGAATCATCGACAACAGCTATCGGAACATCAACGGCTGTTTCATTTTTATAAAGATAAGGATATAATAACGGATAAACAATAGGCGCGAAAACAATAATTATAAGTACGCCTCTATCTTTGAAAATCCATTTAAATTCTTTTATAAAAATGTAAATCGTAGCCCGCATATTGGACATAAATCGGAGAAATACGTTATTTTTANTTAAATCATTCATTTTCTTATTTCTAAAAATTATAATTTAATGCAACGGATAGTTTTGTTTTATTGCCGCATTTTTTAGCCGGATAAAGACAAAAAACGGCAGCGCCAAAAACACTAACATCGCCATAAAATATACTGCTGAAAATTGAATCGGCGAACCCAGCAAGGCTTGATTTGCATAAATTTTAAANTAATATCTTATNGGGAATAAATAACTGAAAATTTGNATGTTATTCACCATTTGTTCTATCGGAAACGTAAATCCTGCAAATGTAAACCCGAGCAGTCCGTAAAAAGCGGCTAACGCAACTCCATCGCGCAAAACAGGAACTATTCCAATAATAAAAACTCCAATGGCTTGATATGCGAGTACGAATAATACCGTTGCTAAAAACATCCAACCGATGCTTGAATTCATGGGAAAATGCAAATATTTGTAAAGCAATATGTTGGAAAATAATCCCAATAAAATAAAAATAAAAGTATAAGGCAGCAATTTTCCTGTTAAAGCAACAAACATATTATCTCCCGCGTTTTGCAACCAGTCATGCGAAGTTTTTTCTTTTAATTCTATCCCGATAACAAAAATGGTCATCATAATTATCATTAATTGCATCACGCCCGGAAGAAGAATATTAGTGAGATAAATTCCGTAATTTGTCCAAGGATTACCCAATAGATGCGAATCTACCGCAATAGGTTGAACTTCAGCCATAATTTTGTCCTCAGTTACACCTTTTTTCCTCAAAATAGCCTGTTTCAAAGCACCGGAACCAAGTTCACTCAGATAGGTAATATCTTTCATCAATAATGAACCTGCCACCAAATATCCATCGTTTATATAAAAAGTAATGGTAGGTCTTTTACCTGAAATTGCATCCTTTTCAAAGTTATTTCTGATAACAACAAATGCGTATATGTTTCCTTTCTGCATTTCCTTGCGTGCTTCAGTATAACTTCCTAAATGCATAGTTACTTTGGCTTGTTGTGTTGCGTCAAGGTTTCGAACAAACGCACGTGAAATCCACGAATGATCCAAATCCACAACACCAACAGGCATTTTATCCGGCATTCCATTATGAAGTAATGTGGTGAAAAACATGAAACAAAATATCATTACTCCAAATGTGCCAACCAAATAAATTGGACGAGAGACCATTCGTGAAAATTCACGTTTCAGCGTTTGTTTTAATAATTGATATGTATTTTTATTTGACATTTTTTGATTCTAAATGATAAGTGTAATTTATAAATTATGAGTTATGTGTTTTAACTACAAACTATAAATTACCTAACTACTATTCCCGTCATTCCCGGTAAAAGATTTTCAACTTTATTTACAGGACGCGCTTTTACTTCAAATGTTTTTACATCAATTTGTCCGCTTGTTTTTGTTGAACGCCAAGTGGCATACGAAGCCAGTGCTTTCATGTTGAATACTTTTACATCAACCGTTTTATTTTCTAATGCCGGAATCTTTACTTTCAAAATCGTTCCTTCTTTCATCGAACCAAGTAAATCTTCGCGTACATTGAACGTAAACCAAATATCATTTAAATCAATAATACTCATAATAGGTGCGCCTGTTCCAACCAATTCTCCGCGTTCGGGATAAATTTCTTCAATTTGTCCGCTGATTGGAGCAGTCAGCATTGTTTCCTTCATATAAGATTTTACTTCGTCAACAGCGCCTTTTGCGCGCATCACAAGTGCGCTTGCAGCTAATTTGTCCTCAACATCGGCGCCGTTTACAGCCATGTCGTATTGTGATTTTGCAGCTTTTGTTGTTGCAACCGCGGCATTATATTGCGCTTCGGCTTCATCTCTTTTTTGTGCAGGAATTACGCCTTTATTGTAAAGATTTTGAACGCGGTCGAATGATTTTTTTGCTATATCTTCACCCACTTTTGCTTTTTGCCACATTTCAAACGCTCCTTGAATAAGTTCTTTGCGTGCGCCGTTTTGAGCTTTTTGACTTTGCGCGCTGGCAGCTTGTTCCGCAGCGGTTGCCTGTTCCATTTTCGCAAAAAGTTCAGGACTATCAAGATACACCAATGTGTCTCCAGCATTTACAACATCGCCTTCTTGCGCTGTAAATTTTGCTATTCGGGCAGGAACTTTTCCTGAAACTCTCACTACGGATGCTTCTGCTTCTCCCTGAATGATAACAGGTTCAGGCTTATAAATAACCAATCCAATGATAAATACCAATATTAATACGATGATTAAGCCAATTAATCCTATTCGTAATTCTTTGTTTTTTTCTTTCATTTTTCTAAAATTTTTATATTCTTTTATTGATAATACTTTATAACTTCGATCCTCAGTGCAATTATTTCTTTTTTAAATTGTTGTTTACGATGGGCACTTCTATTTCGCCCGAAGCGCGTTTCAAATACAATTGATTTAACATAACATCAATTTTTGCATCAATATCGTCGGATTTAGTAGAAAGCCAAGCAGTTTGCGCTCCCAAAAAATCAGTTGAAGTTATCACACCTTCATTGAATCCTTCGCTTGCCAATCTAAGATTTTCTTCCGCCTGTTCAATGTTTTTGCTTGTAGCTTGTTCTTTCTTAATACTTTCCAATACTTTGTATGTGGATTGATTTATCTGCAAAGTCATTTTTTCTTTTGCCTCTTCCAATTGAAGTTCAGCTATTCTGCTTTGGGCTTTGGATGCGTTTAACGTATGTATTTTATCACCAAAATGAAAGAGTGGGATGGAAGCAGCAACACCTACATTGAACATTCCTCCAAATTTCTTTTCGTAACCGTTGAATGAGTTTGGGTTGGAAATGAGGTAATTGGCAGTCAAACCAATGTTTGGCAGAAATCGAGAAAACATCATTTTTTCGTTCGATTTGGCGATGTTTTGCAGTTGTGTAAGCATCATAATTTCAGGACGTTGATCCAACGCTTTCTCCGTTGAAATCAGAGTTGCATCTTCGATTACCTCGTTGAGGTTTTCATCCTGTAATTTAACATCCTGTTCGAGAGGTAAACCACAAAGTTGATTCAAAGCCATTTTAGAAAGATTCAAACCATTTTCGGCTCTTGTAACCGAAACTTCCGCTTCGTTTAGCTTTACTTTCACTTTAAGTTCGTCGGATTTTGTAGCTACGCCTTCTTCAACCATATCAGTAACGTTTGCATTCATTTTAGCCAACATGTTACGATATTCCTGAGCCAGTTTAAGCTTGTTTTCAAGTGATACAACGCGCCAATATGCTTCATCCACTTCCACTAATATGTCAATTGCTTTTCCTTTTTGTTGCGCAACAGCCAAATTTTCATTGTACTTTGCTAGTTTATTCAATTCTAATAATTTACCTCCGGTAAAAATGGGTTGAAACATAGTTATTGTTCCTACAAATAAGTTTTGTATATCAAATTCCATCGCTTCTTTTGGAAGTATAGCATAATTTTTCCATAATAATTTTTCGGGATTTTTTGTTGGATTGAAAGGTTGTCCGTTAGCGTCCAAAGGAACAGGAGTTCCGTTTACAACTGTAAATTTATTCGAAATGGCAGCGTCTTTGAAAGTAAGTGTTCCATCAGCGTTTGGGGTAGGAACCGATGTAGATGTAATACCGGTTCCAAATGAGCCGTCAGCATTTTTAACCCCCACAGGCAAAAGAGCGTCTTCGCTTAATAAGGATATGTTTTTTTGATTCCATGTATATGCTGCGTTAGCCGAAAAATTGGGTAAAAGCTGTGTAAAAGCCGATTTTTTAAGTTCTCTGGCTGCATTGAGATTTTCTTGAGAGATTTGTAAATTCTTGTTATGTTCTAATGCCATTTTACGGCAACTGTCAAGTGATAGCGTGTTTTGCGCCCATCCGCAGACACTACTTGATACTAATAGATAAATCAAAACTTTTCTTTTCATATATTTACATTAAAATAATTAATCAAATAATGGTTAAATAAACAACTAATTTTATAAAAAAATCACTGAAGATTTCCAATGATTTTTTTCAAAACATTTTTACTGATATTTAATTCGGTGTCTTCAATGTCACTCAACGCTTTTTCGGCAATTTTTTGAATGCTTTCCATTGCTTTTGTTTGCAGTTGTTCTCCTTTTGAGGTAAGATGAATAAGGTTTATTCGTCTATCTCCCGGGTCAGAAACACGTGTTACAAGATTTCTTTTTTCGAGATTATCTATTAGTCGTGTTATGCTGGGTTTGTCTTTGGATGTCAAATCACACAGTTTTTGCTGCGTCACTTTGTCTTCTTTCCACAGACAAGCCATCACAGTCCATTGCTCAGTTGTAATGTCTATGTCGTTTGTTGCGAATCCGCGTAATACTGCTTTGTTTATGGCAGAACTTATTTTACCGGTTAAGACAAGGAATAATTCTTCAAGTTCAATAGTTGCACCCATTAGTTGTTATTTTTATGGTTATATAAACAACTAACAAAAATGATGCCAAATTGTTTTTGGCAGAAAGTGTGATTTTTTGGCAGATATTTTATTTTATATCAATTATTAAAATATCGGTAAATGCTTAAAAAAAATATACTACTTTTGCATCTTAAAATTTTAGAAAAATATTTTCTAATCTTCTAATCTTCTAAACTTCATATTTTGTATATACAGTCACATATAGGAGAAATTGCAGCGTTGTTAGTAGCCGTTTTTTGGACAGGAAGCGCGCTTTTTTTTGAAAAAGCCGGACACCGCGTAGGTTCTCTTTCGGTTAATATTATTCGTCTTTTTCTGGCAATTTTCTTTTTAGGAGCCACTACTTTTGTCATACGCGGTCGTTTTTTTCCTTCCGATGCCGGTTTTTATGAATGGTTTTGGCTGGGACTTTCGGGAGTTGTCGGTTTCTTTTTAGGAGACTTACTTCTTTTTCAGTCGTATTTAGTTATCGGTTCACGTACGGCAGCGCTTATTATGAGTTTGGCTCCGATGATTACGGCAATTATCGGTTGGTTTTTCTTGGATGAAATTTTATCCGTAAAAAGCATAATAGGAATCATTGTGAGTGTGGCAGGTATTGCTATTGCCATTTCTAATCGGAAAATGAAATTAAACATACCTTTTAAAGGTTTTCTGTTGGCTTTTGGAGGAGCGTTGGGACAAGCGGGCGGATTAATTTTAAGCAAAAAAGGTATGGGCAATTATAATCCGGTAGCAGCTACTCAAATTCGTGCAATATTTGGTTTTATTTGTTTCGCTATTTTTATAACAATATTGGGAAAATGGAAAAATGTAAAATGGGCGGTGCAAGATAAACACGGAATTTCAAATATTTCAATTGGAGCTGTATTTGGACCATTTATAGGTGTGGCATTGGCTCTTTTTTCCATTCAACACACAAAAACAGGTATTGCCTCTACTTTAATGGCGTTGGTACCTATTTTTATTATTGCTCCATCCGCTATTATGTTTAAAGAAAAAATAAAACCGCAGCAAATTATTGGTGCGGTTATCAGTATTATTGGGGCAAGTATATTTTTTCTCTGATTACCCTAATTGATTTAATACGAATCTGATTTTTTCGTAGGTTCTAATGGTGTTGGGAACAAGCGGAAGACGTAATTTGTTTTCAATCAGTCCCATCAATGCAAGCATACTTTTTACTCCGGCAGGATTTCCTTCTACAAAAAGAAGTTCAATCAATTCAGTAAACCGATAATGTATTTGGCGGGCATTCTCATAGTCGCCTTGCAACGCTAAACGCACCATACGGCTGAATTCGCGCGGAAAAGCGTTGCCAATCACAGAAATAACGCCGACAGCTCCTAACGTAATAAGTGGAAAAGTAATTCCATCGTCGCCTGAAATTACCAAAAAATCTTCCGGTTTATTTTTAATGATTTGGTCAATTTGAGTAAAATTACCGGATGCTTCTTTTACGGCGCAAATTTGGTTAAATTCTTTAGCTAAATGCAATGTAGTTTCGGCAGTCATATTTATGCCGGTACGTCCCGGAACATTATACAAAATAATCGGGAGCGGCGATGCTTTTGCAATAGCCGCATAATGCTGATAAAGCCCTTCTTGAGATGGTTTATTGTAATAAGGAGTTACGGAAAGAATAGCGTCAATTCCGTTTAAATTGGTTTTTTGAATTTTCTCAACTACAGCTTTTGTGTTGTTTCCTCCAATGCCTAATACAATGGGAATTCTTCCATTAACCTGCTCCACAACAAAACGTGTGATTGCTTCCTTTTCCTCTTCGGTAAGCGTAGGAGTTTCGGCAGTTGTTCCCAACACCACCAAATAATCTGTTCCGTTTTTGATTTGATGTTCGACCAGCTTTTTAAGCGCGATAAAATCAACGGATTCATCTTCATTAAAAGGCGTAATCAACGCCACGCCCATTCCTATCAGTTTTGTGTTCAGCATTATAAATCAAGAGTTGAGAAGTCAAGAAGTTGAGAAGTTGAGAAAATATTTGTGAATTATTTCATCTGACAGTAATTTGTAAAATAATTTACTAATCAACTATTTAACTATTTATCGAGTTTACCAATTTTTCTGCAAAAATACAATTTTAATCGTTTGTTTGTATCGTTTTGAGGTAAAAAATGATTTGATTGAAAATAAAATGTTCATCTACAAGCAATTCTTCTTCCGTTTCGTCAGCGTTTTCTTCCCTTAATTCCATAGGCGCTTTTATTTCATTTTCAGGGATTTGAAGTTTGAAATCCAGTAAATCATCATCGTTTTTATAAATTCCCGTTTTGCAAGCTGCTTTGGCATACAGAAGTACGTATTTCAACGGCAAAAATTCATTTACGGTCAAATCGATAAGCAAATCGTATTCATTTTCAGCCAATTCACGCAAGAAATCACTTTGAGGTCGTTCAGTCCAATCACATGTTTTCTTATTCAAAATCCTGAAATCGGGTAAAATTGCAGAAGCCACTTCTTTTTTATTTAAATAGCCCCAAGCAGAGACTTTTTTTCCTTCAGCTTTAAATTGTTCTATAACTCGCTTTACAAAACGATTTTTTTCCATAAAATCGCTTTCAAACAAAATAATAATCGATTTTGCGTTATCGTAATTAACAAAACGCTTTTCCCGTTGAGTTTCGGCAAGAAACTTCTTTAACCGTTGTTTGTATATGTATTGATTTATTTTTTTCATTTTTTCTATTTTGGGGATAAACGATTTCCAATCGTTTAATTTTTCAACTGTTGGAAATGATTGTTCCAAATTTACAGATTATTAATCATTTCCAAAAATTCCTCTTCGCTTATAATTTTAACACCGAGTTTTTCCGCTTTGTTCAGTTTTTCGGGTCCCATATTTTCTCCTGCGAGAATAAAACTTGTTTTGCCTGAAACGCTTCCCACGTTTTTACCTCCGTGTTGTTCGATAATGGTTTTGTATTCATCGCGTGAATGTTTGCTGAACGTTCCGCTTATAACAATGGATTTTCCTTCCAGAATGTTGCTTTTTAATTGCATATTTTCTTCCGAAACAGAGAATTGCAATCCGGCTGTTTTCAGTTTCTCAATAATTTCGATATTTTGATTATCTGAAAAATAATTCAAAACGCTCTCGGCAATCCGTCCTCCAATTTCATCTACTGAAGTCAGTTCTTCTAATGTTGCTTTTTCCAAATTATCAATATTTTTGAAAGCATAAGCCAGTTTTTTAGCTACGGTTTCACCTACAAAACGAATTCCGAGCGCAAATAAAGCCCGTTCAAAAGGTACCGATTTTGATTTTTCTACGCCGATTAAAATGTTTTGTGCCGATTTGGTTCCCAGACGTTCCAAATTAGATAAATCAGAGATTTCAAGTTCGTAAATATCGGCAATATTTTTTAATAATTTATTCTGATAGAGTAAATTGATGGTTTCTTCGCCGAGCCCGTCAATGTTCATCGCTTTGCGGCTGACAAAATGCTCCATTTTTCCTTTTATTTGCGGCGGGCAGTGATTTTCATTAGGGCAATAATGTGCCGCTTCGCCTTCAAAACGAACCAATTCAGAGCCGCATTCGGGACATTTTTTGATAAATTGAACTTTGTCGCCCAGCATAAAATTGTTTTCACGCGCTTTTTTATCCACCTCTGTGATTTTCGGGATAATTTCACCGCCTTTTTCCACAAAAACCATATCTCCAATATGCAAATCGAGCGATTCAATAATGTCCGCGTTGTGCAACGAAGCGCGTTTTACCACCGTTCCCGAAAGTTGCACCGGGTCAAGATTCGCCACAGGCGTAATTGCGCCGGTTCGTCCCACTTGATAACTTACCGAATTTAATCGGGTTACAGCTTTTTCCGCTTGAAATTTATACGCGATTGCCCAACGAGGCGATTTGGCTGTGAAACCCAGATTTTTCTGCTGAACAAGTGAATCTACTTTAATGACAATTCCATCTGTAGCAACAGGAAGATTTTTCCGTTCCGCGTCCCAATAATGGATAAAATCCAATACCTCGCTCAGATTTTTACATAATTTTGTGGCTTCCGAAATCTTAAATCCCCATTTTTTTGCTTTTTGCAGGTTTTCAAAATGACTGTCCGAAGGAAGATTTTCTCCTAATAAATAATAAAAATATCCGTCCAAACGACGTTTGGCAACTTCAGATGAATTTTGCATTTTCAGCGTTCCCGAAGCGGCGTTGCGCGGATTAGCAAAAAGCGGTTCTTCCTGCGCTTCGCGTTCTTTGTTTAAATCTTCAAACACTGTCCAGGGCATTAAAATTTCACCTCGGATTTCAAATTTCTCAGGAAAATCGTTTCCGTGTAATTTCAATGGAATGCTTCGAATGGTTTTTACATTGGCTGTGACATCATCGCCTTTTTCGCCGTCGCCGCGCGTTACGGCAGTTTTCAACTCGCCCTTTTCGTATATCAACGAAATGGAAGTTCCGTCGTACTTCAGTTCACAAACCAACTCAAAATCATTATTCAACCCTTTTCGTACCCGTTCGTAAAAATCGTTTACTTCTCCTTCAGAATAGGTGTTTCCCAACGAAAGCATCGGATATTGATGTTTTACTTGCTTAAACGAAGTGTTTATGTCGCTTCCAACGCGTTGGGTAGGAGAGTTTGGATCGAAAAATTCGGGATGCGCCGCTTCCAAATCCTGCAATTCTTTTAGTTTTTTATCAAACTCAAANTCGGAAATAGTGGGAGCGTTNAACACATAATAATTGTAGTTGTGCTGTTCCAATTCTTTGCGGAGGGAGACAAGCCCCTCTAAATCTCCCCGAAGGGGAGACTTATCAAAAAGAGAGGGTATATCGTTGTTTGAGTTTTTCATTTTAAGTTTAATATATTTTAAAGCGATTAGGAAATCGCTTATCCCAAGTTTTTACTCGTACCTCACAATTTTTGCCGGAGAGATTTTGGTAATCAAATACGATGGTCCAACCAGCATTAACACGGACGCAATGAAACTACCTACATTTAACAAAATAATATATAGCCAATTAAATGTGATTGGAACGGTGGAAACATAATACGATTCAGGGTCGAGCGGGATGATTTGGAAAAAGTACTGAATGGCACAAATTCCCAATCCGATGAGGTTTCCCCACAACATTCCTTTGCCGATGAGGAAAAGAGAATGATAAAGAAAAATCTTCCGCACGCTCCAATTGGTTGCTCCATACGATTTGAGGATGCCAATCATATTGGTACGTTCCAAAATCAATATCAGAAGTCCTGAAATCATCGTAAATCCTGCCACTGCCAACATCAGAATAAGTATAATCCACACATTCATATCCAANAGAGACAACCAGCTGAAAATTTGCGGATTAATTTGTTTGATGGTGGTAATGTAATATCCTTTTCCGTTGCGGTCAAAACGGTTGGCGCACACGTTGTACACTTCGTTATAAACATATTCCAGTTGATTGAAATCTTTTATTTGTACCTCAATTCCGCTATATTGATCGGGCTGCCAATCGTTGAGTTTTTGTACGGTACGTATGTCGGTTAAAATAAAAAGCTGGTCGTATTCAATAAAATTGGTGGAGTAAATTCCTACAATTTTAAATTTNCGGGCGCGAATGTTTTCCTGTAAAAAGTATGTATAAAAGCTGTCTCCAATTTTTAGATTTAATTTATCGGCAATGGTTTTGGAAATTATGGCTTCGTTTTTGGACGCGGTGTCGTTTGGTTGAATAATTGTTCCTTCAATTAAATTCGATTTGAAAAAATCCCAATTAAAATCGTCGGCAACTCCTTTCAGCACCATACCCTGAAATTCTTTTTCGGTTTTAATAATGCCGGGTTTGGTTGCAAAGCGTTGTATGTGTTTTACGTCCTGCAAATTGACCAGCGCCGTCATCAGNGTATCGTCCATTTCAANNGGAGCNGTTTCATACGTGTTGTTGGTATCGAAATTGCTGATTTGAATGTGCGAACCGAAACCGATGGTTTTATTACGCACCTCTTTTTTGAAACCCACAATGACGCATACCGAAATAATCATTACTGCCAAACCTACCGCGATACCGATGGTTGCCACGCGTACCGCAGGACGTGAAACATTTCGTTTGCCTTCGCGCTGAAAATGAATGCGTTTTGCTATGTAGTATTCGAAATTCATACCTCTCCCTAAATCCCTCCCCTCAAAGGAGGGACTTTTTAAAAGCCGTTTGTTTTTACAAACACAAAGTTAATGTTTTTTATTTATTTGAGGAAGGGGAAGACGAATGTTGAAGAAAAGAATGTTTTTTATTAACCTGTTTTCCGTAGCCGATAAGTGATGAATGAAATAATGGGCTATACGGTTTTTTATTAGCGCATAGCCCATTGATATCTTATTTCCCAATGGTTATTTCTCCTGTGTGTTTATTCAAAAGAAAGGCGGGGTAGTAAAACCGGAATTATTTTACCGGTTTATCATTTTCATATTGGCAGGCGCGTATCTTTCCCCGGCAATTTCTACTTTTGAAACGGCATCATTCATTTTTTGCACTTCTTCTTTGGTGAGTTCTACGTCGGCGGCTCCCAAGTTTTCTTCCAAACGGTGAATTTTGGTTGTGCCCGGAATGGGCACAATCCAAGGCTTTTGCGCCAGCACCCANGCAAGCGCTATTTGGGCGGGAGTAGCCTTTTTCTCGCTTGCAAATTGTTTGATTAATTCAACCAATGCCAAATTGTTTTTTAGATTTTCTTCGGAAAAACGCGGAACGGTTGCGCGGAAATCATTTTTATTGAAAGTGGTGGAGGCATCTATTTTGCCCGTCAAAAAACCTTTTCCTAAAGGACTGAAGGGAACGAAACCTATATTAAGTTCTTCCAGTAACGGCAGAATTTGTTCTTCCGGTTCGCGCCAGAACAAGGAGTATTCGCTTTGAAGAGCGGTTACGGGTTGTACGGCGTGAGCGCGCCGGATCATTTCCACGCCTGCTTCGGACATACCGAAATGTTTCACTTTTCCTTCTTTGATTAAATCTTTCACGGTTCCCGCCACATCTTCCATCGGCACGCCAGGGTCTACCCGGTGTTGGTAAAATAAATCGATGGTTTCTATTTGCAGTCTTTTTAATGACGCTTCCGCCACTTTGCGAATGTTTTCCGGGCGGCTGTTTAATCCCACCGATTTTCCGTCCTGAATATCGAAACCGAATTTAGTGGCAATCACTACTTTTCCTTTGAAGGGCTTTAACGCTTTGCCTACCAATTCTTCATTAATATACGGTCCGTATACTTCGGCGGTGTCAAAAAATGTTACGCCCATATCTATGGCTTTATGAATGAGTTCCGTCATCGGTTTTGTTTCGTGTACTTCGCCGTATCCAAAGCTCATCCCCATACATCCCAATCCTATTTCGGATACTTCNANTCCTTGTCCTAATTTTCTTGTTTTCATAATTTTTTATGTGTTTATATTCTATATTTAAAGAAAAGAAAAGCAACTATATAACAATAGAAAGCGGTAAAATGATTTTATAAAAATAAAAAAAAATCACGGCAACAGGATTAAGGTATTTTTCATTTTCCGGTGCTTTTTTGCCGGGCGGCAACAGTGGAAGCCAGCGACTCCTCTCGCGTGATTAATTGGATTTATATGCCACACGATGCAATCAATCGTGCGGCAGCGCAGGGTTTTTAATAGGTGAATAAATTAGATATATAAAAGTAATTCAGACAATATAATGATACTCTTTTATACGATTAATTCCGATCAACGATTTTGCCGAGTTCTTTTTTAATTGCGGATTATAGTCAACAGTCTTGCTGAAACTTTTTTGGCTTATTGATTGCTGTCAACACTTTTGCCGGAATTATTTGTAACTGTTTACTAAAATCAACAGTCTTGCTGAAACTTTTTTGACTTATTGATTGCTGTCAACACTTTTGCCGGAAATATTTGTAACTGTTTACTAAAATCAACAGTCTTGCTGAAACTTTTTTGACTTATTGATTACAGTGAGCAATTCTGCCGGATTTTTTTGTAACTGTTTACTAAAATCAACGGTCTTGCTGAAACTTTTTTGGCTTGTTGATTACAGTCAACAGTTCTGCCGGAATTTTTTGTAACTATGGACTAAAATCAAACCGTATAAAAAACAGTTTTTCATCTGTTGTATTCTGTTACATCCTTCCGCACGCTTGAGGAAGGGGAGAGGGTTTGGGTTGTTTTTTATTGCTATGTTTTGCAACTTAAAATTATATTAAGCAACGTAGTTGCGATTTCCCAGCCTGCGGCAGGCAGGGATTACAGCGCTACGCGCCTGTTTTACTTTTTTCTGCCGCACGAGTTTTTTCGCTTTTAAGTTATACTGGATAAAATGGCGCGGGAGCAGATGAATTATTTTTGAAATTTATTTTCTAAGCGGTATAAATCGCAATGTTGATTATATTTTTCAATTGCTTTATTTTCAGCTTCTTTAAATTTCACTAATTTTTCAGTAGCTTTTAATTCTTTTTCTTTATCATCTATTATTTTATTATTATCAATCTGCTTTAAGTACCTTTTTTGTTGCTGTCTATAACTTCTTATTGTACTTTCTAATTCATTTGCTATCTCTTCAGCTTCTCTAAATGACAAAGTAGCTTCAGGAGATAATTTTCTAAAATAAAAATATACATCGGCATATAAATATGGTAAAGTAATACCTATTTTATTACTGATAAAGGCATCAATAATTGCACCTCTATCTATTAGCTCTGCTATCACAGGAGCATCATCAGCATCTATATAGCCAATATTATCTTGTAAATATTCTACCCTTACGGCATTTTTATCATATTTATTTCTGGGTTCTCGTTCTAACCAGATACGTGAGTGTATTTCTATTTCTTCTGCTGTTTTTTGAGCTTTTTTAGTTTTGTAAATCAAACCTTTTATAGCTATATCTCGAACTATTCCCGTTTCAAAATTATCATCATTTTGTTTTTCGTTAAATTCGTCTATCTTTTTTTTATATTCATCTTCAATCCAGTTTTGATAGTTAAACGAGTTATATGTATTATTACTTTCAATAGCATTTTTTGTTTTTCCAGTTTCAGACATTTTAATGATAATGTTCACAACAACAACAGCAATAATTATACTAATAATCCATCCCATAACTATTCTATTTTGCGTTTCATCAGAAAATGATATACATTAGTGTTTCCCATAGTAACGGCAAATGCCTGTACAAATTCCCATCCTTGCGTACCCATATAATTGAGTGCATCCACCATACTGTTGAATTTAATTTCTTTCCCGTTTTCGTCAAGTACTTTTTGTTTTGCAGCTTGGTTCCAGAAAGAAGTTTCTTGCCCGTAATCAACATTAATTTTGACTTTTGTCGTCAAAAAACCGGATGTTCCTATAATTTCGCAATATTGAAATTGTGATGCTACAATTGTTGAGTCGTTTGTTTGCGCTTTCATTCCAATTACCGAAAGCATTAATACTGTAATAAAAATTAGTTTTTTCATAAATATAAATTTTTAATAGTGTTAATATTAAGGCAAAGATAATGAGTGTTTTAACAAAAAAACTCCTCGTTTCTCCCGTTCCCGCAAATTTATAATCTGTGGTTTGCTTGTTACCTTTGCTCTCGCGCAAGTTTTCTCGCGTGGCTGCTTGGGCAAGCAATTCATCAGCTAAAATCTTTTCCAAAAAATATGTTGGAAAAAAGTAAGATAACAATTCAAGTTTGTGTTACCAAAAATTATTTATCGGTGGTTTTTAACTTAAATCGGGCATAAATTAACTGAATTTATTTTAAAAAAACAAGTAAAAACGGAGTTTTTTATATTAAATAGTTAAACACCTTTTGTGGAAGTTAAAATAAAAGGCGTAGGAGAGGAAGAAGTAATTATGAATTAGAAATTATGAATTGATAATTAAGAATTAAAAAAAAATACGAACTACAAATTTCATTTGTTTCTTGAAACTTGTAATCCGTAATGTGTGATTGAAATATTTTACTTGCAGCTCACCGCTCACCTGTTTCTTCCTCTTATCATAAAAACCACAAACTGCAAACTATAAACTATTTTACCGCAAACTGTTTATTATACACTTCCAGCGCTTTTCCAAGCACAATCAAAGCGTGTTTCAGGTCTTCCTTGTTCAGCACGTAAGCAATGCGCACTTCGTCTTTTCCCCTTCCGGATTCGGTGTAAAAGCCGGTGGCGGGAGCCATCATCACAGTGCAACCCTCGTANTTCAGCACGTAAGCAATGCGCACTTCGTCTTTTCCCCTTCCGGATTCGGTGTAAAAGCCGGTGGCGGGAGCCATCATCACAGTGCAACCCTCGTATTCAAAGTCNGANAGGAGCCAGGCGCAAAACTTGTCGGCATCATCAATGGGAAGACGCGCAACGGTGTAAAAAGCNCCCATNGGNATNGGAGAATAAACGCCGGGTATTTTGTTCAGTCCGTCAATCAGGAATTTACGCCGTTCAACGTACTCGTCGTACANGTCCATCATATATTCTTTGGGCGTATCAATGGAAGCTTCAGCGGCAATTTGTCCCAATAACGGCGGACTTAAACGCGCCTGACAGAATTTCATCACCGTGTTGCGCACTTGTTTGTTTTTGGTAACCAACGCTCCNATACGGATTCCGCACTCGCTGTAACGTTTTGAAACGCTATCNATTAAAATCACGTTTTCTTCAATTCCATCCAAATGAAATGCGGAAATATAAGGCGCGCCCGTGTAGCAAAATTCACGNTAAACTTCATCGGAAAANAGATACAANTCGTATTTTTTTACCAAATCACGTATNTTGTTCATTTCGGNACGGGTGTACAAATATCCGGTGGGATTATTCGGNTTNCAAATCATAATCCCTTTGGTTTTGGGAGTAATCAATTCCTCAAATCGCTCCAGGTGCGGAAGCGAAAATCCTTCTTCAATGCTCGATAAAACCGGTTTTACCACCGCGCCCGCGCCAATGGCAAAAGCAGTGTAATTAGCGTAAGCCGGCTCGGGAACAATTATTTCGTCACCCGGATCGAGGCAGCTCATAAAAGCGAAACTAACCGCCTCCGAACCTCCGCTGGTAATNATAATATCTTCCATCGTAACGTCGATATTAAACTTGCGGTAATACTCGGCNAGTTTTACNCGCAAACTTTTGATACCGTCGCTCGGGCTGTATTCCAGAATTTCCCTGTCGATATTTCGAACCGCTTCTAACGCCACTTTGGGCGTTTTTATATCGGGTTGTCCGATATTTAAATGATACACTTTTACTCCGCGTGCTTTGGCTTTATCAGCCAGCGGAACAAGTTTTCTAATAGGCGATTCGGGCATAGCTTGCCCGCGTTGTGAAGTGTGAGGCATTTTTTTTCAGACTTTAAGATTCAAGAGCCAAGATTAAAGACTTACTTGGCTTTTGAATTTATATTTTTGCTAAATTTATTATATCGATAATCTGTTTTATATCTTTTCTAAACAATCTTTTTAATCTCCATTCCCTGCCTGCCGCAAACAGGTTAATTCTTAATTCTTAATTCTTAAATCTTAAATCTTAAATCTTGATTCTTGGCTCCAATAAATCTACTTAAAATCCACCAAAATTTTCAAATTGAATTGTCTGCTTGTNAAATAATTTGGAACTCCGTTTTGAAGATTGTTTATATCCGTTACCCAATAGTATGAATTCACATTTTTGAAATCAAAGAGATTGAAAACCTCCACATTCAGCCAGATATTTTTTACGTGTTTCAATCCCGGTTTATCCAATAATTTATCTTTNCCGTTCATAATAACCCGTGAAGCTCCTATGTCCACACGTTTATAAGACGGAGTGCGAAAAACAGGNCGATAAAAATTACTTTGCGGTAACGAAACCGGAAGCCCGTCTGAATAAATAGCGCGCAAATGGAGTTTATANTTCGGGTTATTCGGCAAATAATCTGAAAAAAGCATCGAAAAACTGTATCTNGATTCNTTNGGNCGCGAAATCCAACCCGGATATACTTTTTCGGTTTTGGTGTTGTCTTTATAGTACCAATCGTTATACGTGTTTTGTTTTGATTGCATTAATGATACGTTTATCCAAGAATCGGTGCCGGGAACAAGTTCACCGTACAGTTTGAAATCAACNCCNGCNGTNTATGCTTTNGCGTCGTTTTCGCCTGAATATCTTACTCTTACATTATCCACAGTGTAAGANATAACTCTGTCCATCAATTTAAGGTAAGTTTCGGCGGTCAATTTAAAAGGTCGTCCCCAACCTCGGAAATAATAATCACTTCCCAATACAAAATGCAGGGAACGCTGCGCTTTTATGTCTTTATTTAATGCCACGGTTACAACGCCGTTTGCATCGGTAACCGTATCTCGCATTTCTTTATAAAAAGGCGATTGATAATAAACTCCGGTGGCGGCGCGAAAACTGAAATCTTTTTTCCAATGGGGTAAAACAGAAAGAGAAACACGCGGGCTTGCGAGAAATTCNCGGTTGTAACTCCAATAATTAGTTCTTACACCACCNGTAAAAATATAAAGCGCTCCGTCNTTTTCCCAACGATACGTGTCTTGAATGTATGATGTGGTACGCCAANTGTTTAGCGGAGGATTGTTTGATTTCCACGTGTAATATAAGTTTACAACNTCGTCGTATCTGTANGGCATNGAATATCCGGCGGAATCGCGCCATTCCCATTCATTTATTTTATCTGANATTTTTTCCAATTGCCAGTTNGCGCCCCATTTCAGNGTGTGCCCCGATTTTANAAACTCTCCGCTGTGCGCNAAGGAAGCAACGGTAGCTTTCAGACGATTACGGGCGTGCTGATGATAAACGCCCACNCCAAGNTGTTCGCCTTCNTTTTTATCGGCGTCGAGTTCCATTTTTACTTCGCTCAACACATATTCCCCGTGAATATCATANGTNTCNTTTTCGTTGGTATTGAAAGCGGATGTTTGCAAACCCAATTTAAGATTTTGAGTGGGTTTGAAATTCAAGTTCAACGCTCCGAAATAGGTTTGAAANAAATCTTTTTCTTGTCCGTCAAAATAAATCGTAAATTTTCNTCCCATATTATANGTNCCNAANGTNGTTTCACGTGTTTGAGGAATNAAAACAAAATTATTCTGAGAAAAATTGCCCAAAAAAGCGGCTTCCCATTTTGGCGCTATTTGATAGGTTAAATAAGTTTGATAATCGATAAAAGACGGCTTGTATTCACCTTTGCTGTCAAGAGTTCCGAGTAGATATTTGGAAGTTTTGTAACGTACGCTATGCATTTGGGTAAAACGTTTTCCGGCGGTTCCCACATAAGCCGAAGCTCCTAATAAACTTGCCATTGCCGATGCTTCGAACGCATCCGGTTTTTTATATTTTATATCTAAAACCGACGACATTTTATCGCCGTATTCCGCGCTGTAACCACCGGAAGAAAAATTTACACTTCCCACCATATCTGAATTGATAAAACTCAAGCCTTCTTGCTGTCCCGCTCTTATTAAAAGTGGNTTGTAAATTTCCGTACCGTTTACATATACAATGTTTTCATCAAAACTTCCTCCGCGAACATTGTATTGCGAACTCAATTCGTTTGTCATAGAAACACCTGCGAAAGAAATTAACATCGACTCAAAATTACCGCTGGCGTTGGGCGATAACCGAACTTTATCGGGATCGAGCGTTTGCATCACGGAAGTTTGCCGACGAATGGAATTTATTTCAACACCTTGTAATTCCTTAGCCTGCAGAGGAAGTATGACGGAAATTTGCTTGATGGATTTATTGGCTAAAATAGTGTGCGTGATGGTTTCGTATCCCACGTGCGAATAAACAATGGAGGTTGAATCTTTAATTGATACAGATAAATCGTAATATCCGTTTTGATTGGTTAAAACGCCTGTTTTTGCTCCCTCAATATATACATTTACATTTTCAACACCTCTGTTGTTTTCATCAATAACATAACCGTAAACACGCACCTTTTGGGTTTGTGCAGATAAATTGATAAATGTAAGGGTGAAAAATATGAGCGTTAAGATCTTGATTTTCATTGAGGCATTATGTTTGCGTTACGTCAATTAAAAACGGTTAGGAATCTTATTTATTTTTTTGAATGAGTTGCAAAATTAACGAATTTTTAGCGTACATCAAAATAAAATATGTTTAAGTCTGCTTCTATATTATCGGGAGCCGATGTAAAGAAAAATCAAACCAAGAATGACAAGTATCAAATCGAACGCTTTGGCTTTGATGTTGGTTTCTTTGAAGATGAAAACACCTCCTAAAAAACTTACTAAAACGCTGCTGCGACGAATCATAGAAACAATGGAAATCATTGCCCCCGGCTGACTTAAAGCCCAAAAGTAAACTAAATCAGCCAGCGAAAGGAAAATAGAAATAAAAATAATGGAAGTTCGCCATTGAAATTTTGCATTGCCAAAAACACGATTTCTAAACAGAATAAGAAAAAATATTCCGGTAAGAATGGTTTGATAAAGTAAAAACCAACTTTGCACAAACATACGGTTATAGCGCTGCATCAGGTATTTATCATACAAAGCGCTTACCGCTCCAAAAATAACTGAAAGGAAAAGCAACCAGATAAACTTATTGCTTTTGAAGTAAATTCCCTCTTGTTTCCCGGTAAAACTCATCAAAAATAGCGAAGAAATGCCTAATAAAACCCCTATCCATTGATAAATATTCAGTACTTCGCCCATTAAAAGCGTTGCGCCCAGCAAAGTTAATACCGGCTGTGATGCTTTTACCGGACCTACCATAGTGATGGAAAGATGTTTAATAGCGTAATAACCGCAAAACCATGATGAAAATACAATACACGATTTCAAAATCACGTGCCAATGCGCATCGAAATTATCTTTCGGAACGTAAAAGAAATTATTTTGCGGAATAATTCCGTTAGCGGAAAACATTATTAACGGTAAAAAAAATAAGGCGCTTAAAGCGGTGGAAATAAAGAGAACGCTCAAAACGGCGTTCTTGTGAAGCGCTGCTTTTTGGAATATATTATAAATTCCCAGCAGAAACGATGATAATAATGCTCCTAAAACCCACATAATGACCACAAAGGTACTACGAAAAAACGAAAGTGAAAACATCTTCCTATTTTCTCCTCTGAAAATAATTTTTTTGTATGTTTAATTAATTTTTATAAATTTGGAGACGTTTTTAAAATTTTTGTAAATGAGATTCCTAAAATTCATCCCGATTTTTTGTGTGCTGTTTGCGCACAGTACTTTAGCTTCAGATACTATTAAAATTGTTAACCCTGTGTATTCTTCATCGCTGGAAAAATCTTTATTCAATGATTTTATTCAAAGAAAAACGACGGACGTTTTACAGATTAGCTTAAGTATGGATTCAACTGTAACACAACAGAAAGCCGAAGAATATAAAAATGAAGTAATACGTTTTTTATCTGAAAACAAAGATAAATTTCAGAATGCTGCCAATGAAAAGAGCCGGATAAAAGAAATATCAAAAACATCTTCTCGCAAATTCTTAAAACAATATGAGGATGAGGTATATACTATTGATGTGTTTGAAACAGGGAAATATAATTTAATTACTGCTTGGATATATTATGGTTATATTCTGGAAAAACTTGGGATACCTTTTACCATAACAGAAGAATTAGGTCACATTTACCTTACGGCTTATCCTGCAAGCGCTGCTGTGCCATTGGAACTTAATAAAGTAGAATTGATTTTAATTCAACCGGATCAACAATTGAAAAATCTGTTTGTAAATTTTCTATTGGATTCAAAACTTGTTTCTAAAGCCGAATTAAGTAGTAAAGGAGCGGAAGGTGTTTTTAATGAGTATTACTATGCACAGAAAAATATTACATTATTAGAACTCGTGGGCTATCAATACTTCAATAATGCTATTGATTTTATTAATAAACAGGATATAAAAAGTGCTGCTCATCAGTTAGAAAAATCGTATTTACTTTATCCTTCGTATAGAACTTTGTATTTGCTTGAACAATCATTAATTAGTATTGTACAGGAAGATAAGTTTGCAGATATTAGCAATCTTATTTATTTCTCCAAACTTGCATCGTACACAAAAACAAATTCAATAAAAGAATTTGTGATAGGTAAATTTTTGTTAATGACAGAAGATTATTTGATTACAAGTAATAGGGTGGATTTGTATGATAGAATATTCAATCGTTTGGATGACGATGTTAGCGACGTGGAAATGAAGAAGCAAATAGCTGATTTATACTATCTTAATAAAGCAAAGTTTTTAGCTGTTCATAAAGAAATCAATAAATCCTGGGATGTGATTTGCAAAGGATATAAAAATAATTCAGAAAATACTGAAACCATTAATCTAATGCAACAAGTTTTTATGGAACAAATGAGACCACAGCTTGGTTCTGATGATTTTAAATATTTGTATTTCAGAAGATTAGAAGAATATCCTATACTTGCTAAAAGTAATAATATATTAAGTATGGGAGGGTATTATTTTCTTCACAAGATATACAACAGTTATTATACTGACGATGTAACAACGGGCGACCAAACAATGAGTGATTTTGAAAAATTTATGAAACAGTACGATTACAAACCGGAAAGTTTTTTAATAGGAATGGGTTATGGCGAAGCCGCTTCATATTATTATCGTAAGCACGACCTTAAAAAATGCAAAGCAACCCTTGACCGTGGATTAGAAATTTCTCCAAATAATAATGATTTACTTCGCAAATACAAGATAAATTTCCCTGAAGCGGGAAAATAAAAGTGTAATAAAAAATAGAATTCAGAGATATTAATATCTCCAAGTTGAAACAACTCCGATAATAGTCGGAATGTTACTCATAATTTACTTGAAATTCAAGAGATTATTTATTGTTCTGACGTACACCGCACAAATAATTCCGATAACTATCGGGAGGGAGTGCAAGTGGAGGAATCTATTTTCAACAAAGAAATTATACTTCAAATTCTTTTTTGAGTTCTTTTTTTGAAAAGAAATATAGTAATCCTCCCAAGAAGCCACTCAATAATCCACCAATATGAGCAGCATTATTCGCATTTGTGAAGAATCCTAAAAGGATTGTAGGTAAAACAATCGATAATAATCCAATAAATACAGCTGATTTTATTTTTTTGAACTCTTTGAAAAATAACATTGACAAACTAACTCCATATAATCCCATAATTGCACCTGAAGCACCAACGCTTATAGAAAAAGGACTGAAAAATAAACTAATAAAATTTGACAAAAAACCTGTCAATAAATAAAAAACAATATGTTCTGTCTGAGTTAATTTTTCAGATACAGCTAATTCTATTAAAAATAGAGCGAACATATTATAAATTAAATGAATAAAACCGGAATGAACAAATACGGGAGTTATTAATCTCCACCACTGACCATTTTCAACTAAAGGTCTAAATAATGCCCCCCCAATTTAATAATTCTTTTGTGTTTGGATGAATAATACTCACACCTGAAAAAACCATTAATAAAAAAACAATAATGTTTATATCAAATAAAATAGGAGTAACATAACTTTTTTTGTTGGGTACGAGAAATATCAAAAAACCTAAAGCGTTTTTAATTTTGTCACTACTATTTAATTTTTCGTATTTTAGTAATGACTTTTTATTTAGTTTATGATTAAGAATAATGAAAAGAACAATGATTTGACCCAAAAGAAAAGTACCTAAAAACCAAAATAATGAAGAACCATTTCTCGTGTTATAATCTCCTTTTTCTTGCCTAAGTATAACAACTTCTTTCGATAGCTTGGTGCCAAAGGGAAATCTTTCGATTGCTGAAACGTAATTCTTTCTTTCATCAGAATTTGAAATTCTTGAAAAAAAATGTTCTTGAGAAAAATCAGATAGTTTAAAATCCATAACTGATTTATCAATGAACTCATTAATTTCATTTTGACCAGCCATCGTTTCACTTTTTTTATAATTGAATGTTTTATGATAGTTTTTAGCAAACCATACTTTCCATGTTTCTTCTTTATTGTAGTTAAAAACAGTATCAACCAATGGACACACAAGTGATGCAGTAACACTTAATTCGGTACCATATCTTCCAGTAACATCACTTGAAACCCAAAGACTTCCAAATTTTCGAAGTAAAAAAAAATCCTCAATTTGATAATATTTAGTCTTTGGTTTTGAAACAATTTCATAAATGTGTTTTACCTGCGTTAATTCTCCGCCTTTTGTATCCAGATAATGCTGAAATATAATAAAGGGAATTGCAATAATAAAAATGAATAAATAAGTTAGATCGCCTTTTTTGTCTCCGTTTTTGAAGACTATGAAATTAATCTTGGGTCTTATGTAAAAGTATGATAAGACTACTGTTAACAAAATAGGAATAAAAAATTTTACTAAACCTACATTGGGTTCAATCAATTTATATTTTATTATTATTAAATAGTTTAATAAGCTATAAATAGAAAATAAAATACCTATGCTTATTAATATAGGTAGATAAATGGTTTTTAGAATATTAATTTTACTTTGATTATTTTGATTTTCCATTCTTTATATCGATTATTTTTTAGATTTTTTATTCAGCTTCTCGACACATTTTTCACGCCTTTCACATTTTTGATTTTTTTAATCACATTATCCAGTTCTTTATTGTCGCTTACCATAATGGTGAGGTTTCCCTGGAAAAGTCCCGCTTGGCTGTCAATGGAAATGGAACGTAACAGCACATTTTTCTCTTTGGAAATAATCGAAGTAATGTTGGTAACAATGCCGATATCATCGTGTCCTACCACACGCAGCGTAATCGGGTATTGCGAACCGACTGATTTTCCCGACCAGCGCGCTTTTATTATTCTGTAACCCAAACGTGAAATCATTTGAGGCGCATTCGGACAATCTGTACGATGAATCTTGATTCCGCCCGAAACGGATACAAACCCAAATACATCGTCGCCATAAATCGGATTACAACATTTTGCGAGCTTAAATTCAACGTTTTTCAAATCTTCGCCAATTACAAGTACGTCTTCTTTGGCAGTTGTTTCGGGAATTGCAGATATTTCTTTTGTGAATGTTTCTGCCGTGCGTATTTCTGCTCCTGGAGTCGTGTCGCGTTTTTCAAGTTCCAAATACAATTCTCGAATATCGTGAATATCGATTTTTTCTTGTGCGATGGCTTGATAAAAGTCACTTACGGTCTTGAAACTTTTCTTTTTTGCCAAACGTGAAATTCTTCCGTCATCCACTTCTATTTTCCAGTTTTTGAAGCGTCTTAAAAGCGTTTCCCGTCCAAATTCTGCGTCTTTGAACTCAATATCTTTCAACGCCTGGCGTATTTTGTTCTTTGCCTTGGAAGTAGTGGCGATTTGCAGCCACGCCTGACTGGGTTTTTGAGTGGGTGAGGTGAGCACTTCTACTTGGTCTCCGTTGTTCAAAACGTATTTAATGGGTACGTTTTTTCCGTTCACCTTTGCACCCACGCATTTTATACCTAAATTACTGTGGATGGAAAACGCAAAGTCCAACGCGGTAGCGCCTTTGGCAAGTTTATGTAAATCGCCATTGGGAGTAAAAACAAACACTTCTTTGTCGTACAAATCCAGTTTGAACTCGTCCATAAAATCCACCGCGTTTAATTCCGGATTTTCAAGAATCTCGCGGATATTTTTCAACCATTCGTCCATTCCGCTTTCGCTCTTTATACCTTTGTACTTCCAGTGTGCGGCAAGCCCTTTTTCAGCTACTTCGTTCATACGCTCGGTGCGGATTTGCACTTCCACCCATTTCCCTTGCGGACCTAAAACCGTCGTATGCAAACTTTCGTAACCGTTTGATTTTGGTATGGATATCCAATCCCGAAGTCGTTTCGGATTTGGCTGATACATATCGGTAATAATGGAATATGCCTGCCAACAAGCGAGTTTTTCTTTATCGATGGGAGTGTCGAAAATTACGCGGATGGCAAATAAATCGTAAATACCTTCAAACGGGGTATTTTGTTTTTTAATTTTGGAATAAATGGAATGTATGGATTTTGTACGTCCTTTTATTTCAAACGGAAAACCTACATCTTGCAGTTTAATTTTCAACGGTTCGATAAATTCGGCTATGTATTTGTCGCGCGACCGTTTTGTTTCGGCTAATTTCCCCGCGATTTCTTTATAGATTTCTCTGTTGGTGTATTTTAAAGATAAATCTTCCAGTTCGGTTTTTACCGTATAAAGTCCCATACGATGCGCAAGCGGAGCGTACAAAAAAGCGCTTTCGCGTGCAATTTGCTGAATTTCTTCTTCGGGAAAATTGTTTAAATTTCGCATTGTACGCAAACGAATGGCAAGCATAATTAAAATTACACGCACGTCTTCAGCAAGTGTAAGCAGCAACTTCCGGAAGTTTTCGGTCTCGAGAGCGAGGTTTTTTTGGTAAAGTTGTTCAATGCGTTGGAGTCCGTTTAATATAGGGGCAACCATCACCTGAAATTCATTTTCCAGCTCTTCGGGAGAGATGTGTTTATTTTCTACCGCTTCCAAAAACAGTACACTTATAATCGCGGGTTTATTCAGTCCTATTTCATTCAAAAGAATGTCAAGGATTTCCAACTTTTCAATAAAAAAATCAGGAAAGGACATTTTATTGTCGGGAGGAAAATTTTTCAACAAAGATTTTATCTTGTTTCTCTCCGCCGAAGTTAGAATATCTGTATGTTTTGCAAATAATTTTTTGTATAAAGCGCTGTGTTTGGGGTTCATATAAATGACGATTTTGTTTTGCAAATATACAAATTTCAAAGAGTTAAAATCAAAACTTTTCGTGTTTTTTGGGCAGTATGAATTTTCTTTTCTATTTTTGTGATAAAATTACAGAAATATGGATGTAGCGGACAAAGCACAATTACAAAATTCGGAAAACGTACTGGATATTTTTGTTTCTCCGGAAGGGATTTTTTGCGCTGTTTCCGATGAGAACAAAAACGTAATTCTTCGTCAGCAACTAAATACGGAAATAAATTCTAAAACCGATATACAAAAAATAGAAGATTTTTTTAATCAACCGGAGTTGGACGTTTTGAGTGAAAATGTGAATATTTATATCGAAAATTCCACGTATCAACTTATTCCCAGCGAGTTATACAGGCATCAAGATACCGAAAAACTATTTGAAATGACTTTGGGAAAAACCGAAAATGAAACCATCCAATCATCGGTGCTGCCCAAATGGAATATGCATTTAGCGTATCGAATTCCCGAAAAATTGAGGTTATTTCTTGCGGAAAAATTTCCCGATACAGAACCCAAACATATCGTTTTCGATTTGCTGAAAACATTTATCAAACGTTCGGAAGAAGCTGTTTATCTTAATTTGAGAAAAAATGTGGCGGATTTGGCATTGATAAAAGACAATAAACTTCAACTGCTCAACTCCTTCGATGTGAAAACCGATGAAGATATTGTTTATTTTGCAATGAATATTTTCGAACAATTTCAATTAAATCCTGAAAATTTCAAACTAAAAATAAAAATCAGCAAAAGCGACAATAAATCAGCGGTAGAATTACTGAAGGAATATATTTCAGAAGTGGAAGAATAAAAAAAGAAGTTAAGAAGAAAGTCCTGTTCAATTGCTCAACTGCTCAAAGCTAAATAATGCGAATAATCAGCGGAAAATATAAATCAAGACGAATTGACGTTCCTCACAATATTACGGCGCGTCCCACAACGGATTTTGCCAAGGAAGGATTGTTTAATCTTCTGAATAATCAAATTGATTTTGAAGATATTGATGTGTTGGATTTATTTGCCGGAACCGGGAGCATTAGTTTGGAATTTGTTTCACGCGGAGCGCGAAATGTAACAAGTGTTGAAAAAAGCGATTTACATTGCAATTTTATTCGTAAAACCTGTAAAATGCTTGACATTAATAACTTAATATTAATAAAAGGCGATGTGTTTCGGTATGTTGAAACGTGTAAAACGAAATTTGATGTGATTTTTGCCGATCCTCCGTATGAACTTCAGAATCTTCCTGAAATTCCCGACATTATTTTTAAGAATCAACTACTAAAGGCGGATGGACTTTTCATTTTGGAACATTCCGCTAAAAACCATTTTGAAAACCATCCAAATTTTTCGCACCATAGAAATTATGGCAATGTGAATTTTACCTTTTTTGAAAATAAATGAGTTCCAATATTTTTTGGAACTCATTTATTTTTTGTGTATTTTTTATACTTTCTTTTTACTTAATAAAGAAATCTTTTCCAAACTTTCGGGGAGAATTAGATTCAACAAAACTCCCACAATGCTACATAATCCTATTCCCGACATTTGAAAAGTACCGAACGATACATTTGCACCTCCAATACCTATAACTAAAATAACGGAAGCTATAATTTGATTTTTCGTGTTCATAAAATCCACTTTTCCTTTAATTAAGGTAGTAATACCTATGGACGAAATCATTCCGAAAAGTAAAATCATAATTCCACCCAACACCGGTTTTGGAATGGAAGTAAGAACTGCCGTAAGCACTCCGATGAAAGAAACTACAATGGCAGTAATGGCAGAAATGCGCAATACTCTCGGATCTGTAACTTTGGTAAGTTGAATAGCTCCGGTAACTTCGGCATAAGTAGTGCTGGGAGGTCCTCCAAGCGCTGACGCCATAAAACTTCCTAAACCGTCGCCCCACATCGTACGATGCAGTCCGGGTTCTTTAATAAAATCTTTCCCTGCAACGTTTCCAATGGCGTAAATATTTCCCACGTGTTCTACAATAGGAGCGATTGCAACGGGAGCAATATAAAGAATGGCACGCCAATCAAAAGTTGGCATGGTTACAGGCGGCAGACTTAACCAGTTCGCTTTCAAAATGCTTGAAGTATCTACTAATCCCAAGAAATAGGAAATGGAATATCCTACAACCAATGCTGTGAAAATAGGTACTAGCTTCAACATTCCTTTGCCGTACATAACAGTGCAAATCGCAGTTAACAATGTAATAAGAGCAATTCCCCAATGTTGTGAAGCATTTCCTATTGCTACGGGAGCTAATGATAAACCGATAACCATAATTACGGGTCCGATTACAACAGGCGGGAAAATCTTATCGATAAATCCCGTCCCGAAGATTTTTACCAATGCCCCAAACAAGGCATACATTACGCCCACTACCATTAATCCTGAAAGCGTGTTGCTGTACCCGAAAGCGACAATAGCAATAGGAATGGGAGCTATAAATGAAAAACTGCTGCCTAAAAATACAGGCACTTTTCCTTTAGTTACAAGATGAAACAACAATGTTGATACACCCGAAGCCAACAAAGCGATGGCAGGAGAAAAATGTTTGTATGTGTCAGGAAAAGAGGTGATTCCTTGTTTCGCAAGTTCTGTTTCAACGCCTGAAGTTACCAAAATGGGCACTAAAATAGTAGCGCCAAAGGCAACAAACATAAACTGAATTCCTAATAAAATGGTTTGAAATAAACTTCGTTGATTTTTTTCCATAACAAATCAATGAAGTTGTGAAACAACAATTTCTAATATGGATAAAATTCCTATAAACCACATAATTGGATGTACTTTATCCAATTTCTTTGTAAATAAACAAAGTAGAAGATAACTGGCAAATCCGTAGGCAATTCCTGAACTGATACTGTAAGTTAAAGGCATTAAAATTAGAGTCAAAAAAGCAGGAACTGCAATATATAAATTAGTAAAATCAATTTTTATAAGATGTTTTGCCATGTAAATTCCGACCAAAATAAGTGCAGGTGCAGTTGCATAAGCAGGAACTACGCCAATCACGGGAGCAAAAAACATTGCCAAAACAAAAAACAATGCCGTAAATACCGAACTTAAACCGGTACGCGCACCGTTTGCAATTCCGGCAGCCGATTCAATGTAAGTTACCGTACTGCTTGTACCAAGAAAACCGCTCAACATGGTGGCGGTAGCATCTGCTTCAAGTACTTTTTTAATGTGAGGCATTTTTCCATTTTTATCAATTAATCCGGCTTCCATTGAACAGGCGATGGCAGTTCCGATAGAATCAAATAAATTCACGAAAAGGAAAGAGAATATCGGAACAATAAAGCTGATTTTTAAAACAGAAAGAATATCTAACTTGAAAAAAACAGGAGCAATTGAAGGTGGCGTGCTTATAATTTGTGAGGGAAATGCAATGTTTTTATCAAAAATAAATCCTAATACCGCAGATAAAATAATGCCTATCAAAATAGAACCTTTTACTTTGTATTGTTCTAATAAAACGGTAACAAATAATCCGATAATACCAATCACTAAACCGGGCGTAAATTTACCTAATCCTACCAAAGTTGCCGGGTTGGAAACAATTAGCCCCATTTGTTTAAAACCGATGAATGCGATAAATAATCCAATACCGGCGCCAATAGCTATACGAAGCGATTCAGGGATGGCATCCACAATTTTATGACGTAAACCCAGCAAGGAAATAATAATGAAAAATACACCGGAGAGGAAAACCACACCTAATGCTTGTTGCCATGTTGCTCCCTGACTTAATACAAGCGTATAGGTAAACATAGCGTTGAGTCCCATACCGGGCGCCATAGCGAATGGAACATTTGCCCAAAATCCCACTAAAAGTGTTCCTATAATAGCTGCAATACAAGTTACGGTGATTAGTGCGTTTTTATCCATTCCTGAAGCGGAAAGAATATTCGGGTTTACAAAAATAATGTAAGCCATTGTAAGGAAAGTTACTAAACCGCCTATAAATTCTTGACGAATGGAAGATTTACGCTCTTTGATTTTAAAGATTTTTTCAAACATAATAAACTGTTTTGTTAGGTGAAAAGAGATTTATTTATGAAATACTTTTAGAAATTCTCTTGGTACAGGTGTTTCAAAATGTACAATTTCTTCTGTTACAGGATGATAAAACTCCAAAATACGCGCATGTAAAGCTAATCTTCCTAAACCTGTGTTAGTAGAGCCATATTTTTTGTCGCCTACAATCGGGTGTCCAATGCTTTCCATATGCACGCGAATTTGATTTTTACGTCCCGTTTCCAATTCTATTTCAAGCAATGAAAAATTCTCATTATATTTTACCCGGCGATAATTGGTTACTGCCATTTGTCCTCCGTTATCCGTATTGTACGAGCGGATTTTTAATGATTTTTCGTGTTCTTTCAGCCAGGTTTCTAACCGGTCTTTTTCTTTTTGCACTTTGCCTTCTACCAATGCCACATACACTCTTTTTGTAACTATTTGATGCCAATTCTCCTGCAATGTAAGTTGAGTTTCACGATTTTTTGCAAAAACTAAAATTCCCGATGTTTCTCTATCCAACCTGTGAACCACATAAATTCGATTTTGAGGCGAACTTTTCTTTACGTAATTTTTTAGAATCTGAAAAGCAGTAATTTCTTTTTCTTTTCCGGTAGTTACTGATAGTAATCCTTCTTTTTTTTCCACAACAATTAAATCATCGTCTTCAAACATAATACGCAGTTTCGGATGCGTAAGTTCAATATTGCCTCTGGAACTGTTAATAACGACCGTATCGGTAGCTTTTAAAGGAAAATTAAATTGTGTGGTAATTTTATTATTTACAGAAACTTGACGGTGCGAAAGCAATGATTTTACAGAATTACGGCTCATTCCACCCATTTTTGCAATTAAAAAATCCATTAACTCAGCAGGTTCTTTCACTGTGAGTTTTGTCAGTTTTACCGGGGAAGTTGGTTTTGTATTTTTCATTGTGTTGACGTATTGGCGGTTTTTTTATAAACTATGGAAAATATACTAATGCTTTGGCGGGCAAGGTATTACAGTTGTATGAAAGCACGCTTGACGACGTTCTCTCACGACGGCTAATTTACACTCTTGACGTAATTCCTGCATAGCTTTGGTGAGCGCTTGAACGCAATCAAAATCGCTGTATAAACTATCTTGTGTGGTGTTATAAAAATCTTTATATGAAATATCTACCGTTGTTCCAAAAAGATGAGCGGAAATAGGAGCAGCATTACGGTTACACTTACTTAAATCAAATTGAGTTTCATTGGTTCGCAACGCTGATGTTACTACAAAAAGGAAATCGTTCTTTTTACCTTTCGGGAGTTTTTGTTTAAACCTGAAAGCAATTTCATTCAATAAATCAGCCATTTCCGGAATAATAAACGGAAAAGAATGTTTAAGTTCTTTAACGTGATATAACGGATTGTTTTTAATATGAACCAGTTTTTGTTCTTTTACCATTTCTGCGCTGTCTTCTTCAAACTCCAAATTACTTGTATAAAGTTTTTGTAATCCGTATGCCTGAGCATAAGCCAAATGCACATCATTTTTGTCATTCAGCACGTTTGTTGGTACAATTAACACCGAATCGGGAATAATTACAGTTTTACTGCAATCCGTTTTATGTGCTGTTCTTTTTTGTTTCTTTTCAGAATAACGATTGTGAGATGTAATATAAATATAGGAAACTAAACAAATGAGTGTTATTGTCGCTATTAAAATTGCTTTTATGTTTTTTCTCAAGAAAGGTTTGATCTGCATATTGAGTCTAAAAAATTTCGTGCAAAATTAACGCTTTAACCTTGTAGATTAAAGCGTTTTAAAGATTTTTTTTCAAAAATACTCTTTTCAAAAAAACTTTTTATTCTTACAAAATAGAAATTTTAAAATAAGTAATCTGTAATAATTTGATTATTAAATCATTAGTTAAACTCGTTTTTCAAGTTTTCCACCCAATCTTTTACTCGTTTATCGGTTAGTTTGTTTTGATTTTCAAAATCGATGGCTAATCCACAGAATTTTCCGTTTCTGACGGCGGCAGATTTTTCAAATTCATAACCTTCGGTAGAGGTAAAACCTACGATGTTTGCACCACATTCTTCAAAAACATCGGCAAGCAAACCGATACTGTCTACAAAGTTATCAGGATATCCTTTTTGGTTTCCAAGTCCGAATATGGCTGCTTTTTTTCCTTTGAAGTTTATGGTTTTTATTTTTGGAATTAACTCATCCCAAGCATCGGGCAATTCTCCGTCAAACCAAGTGGCAGCTCCTAATATAAGGTTGTCGTATTTTTCAAAATCCGCTTCCCAAGCATCTTCGAGAGTTACAGATTCTATTTGTCCTTTATCAAATTCCGCTAAAATTTTTTTTGCAATTTGCGCGGTTTTTACTGTGCTTTTGCTGTAAAATAATCCTATTTTTTTCATATTCATTATCTTTTGTTGGGATAAACGTCCCGACTAATCTCGGGATCAACCGTTTAGAAAAAATCAACGAAAAGAATTTCGTTGTACCCAAAATCAAATTAAAAATCGATTAACTCTTTTGCCGCTTTATAAATTTTTTCAGTATTAGGAAGAATGGCAGTTTCCAATGCCCGGTGAAAACCTACCGGAGTAAAGGTAGAACCAATACGTTGTACCGGCGCATCCAGATATTGGAATAATTCTGTTCCTATCATAGCTGCTATTTCCGCTCCGAAACCTGAAAAGACTTTGTCTTCGTGAACTACCAATACTTTGCTTGTTTTCTTTACGGACTCGAATATTGTTTCTTTATCCAACGGAATTAGTGAGCGTAAATCTATCACTTCTATCGACGCATTTTCTTCTTTAGCCAATTTTTCTGCTGCCGAGAGGCAAAAATGAGTGGTGTTTCCGTAAGTAATAATGGTTAAATCATCCCCTTTTCTTCTGATTCTTGCTTTACCAAAAGGTACCTCGAAATCATCGGGAACAACCGTGGCAGCTTCCACTGCATTGTATAACGCTTTCGGCTCCATAAAAACGGTAAATCCTTTGGAGCGCAAGCTTGTACGTAATAACCCTGCGGCATCGTCTGCAAACGAAGGATATACAATTCGCGCTCCGGGAAGCGTGGATAATGCTCCCTCAATAGTTTGCGAATGATACAATCCGCCTCCAATGTAACCTCCCGAAGCTAAACGAAGTGTAACGTTTGGCGAAAATTTTCCATTACTTCTCCAATATTCGTGTGTGCATTCCACGTATTGGTTCATAGCGGGCCAAAAATAATCGGCAAATTCAGCTCCTTCAATCACAACTCTTAATTTAGGATCGAAACGGCTCATTCCGTTTGCTGTACCCACAATGTAATCTTCTGCAATAGGAGCATTAAAAATGCGTTTTTCGCCAAATTCTTGCTGCATTCCTTTGGTTACATTAAAAACGCCGCCTTTGTCTTTATTCGCCACATCTTGCCCCCACAAAAAGGTGTCCGGATTTTTTCTGAATTCCGCTTTCAACGTTTCATTAATAGCAGTAACCATATTCTTTTTTTCGCCTTCTTCGTTGTGAATTCCGTCTTTGTATTTTTCCGGAACGTATGGTTCAGGTAAAACAAAATCATAAATACTTTTTGACTCAGGCTCAGGCATAGCTATTACCTTTTTGTGAGCGACATTCAATGTTTTTTTCGATTCTTCTTCTATCGCTTGCAATTCTTCTTCCGTAAATCGTTCATAACGAAGTAACATTCTACGGAATTTCATAAGAGGATCAGCTGCTTTTGTATATTTAAGTTCATTTTCATCCCGATAAAGCGTGTGTTTATCAGAATTGGAATGGGAACCGATTCTTACACAATTTGCATGAACAATAACCGGATTTTGATTTTTAACCGCATATTCTCTTGCCTCCGCCATCGCGTTCATCGAACTGAAAACATCCCGACCATTACAATGAATTATTTTCAGGTTTTTGAATCCCGAAAAATTATCCGAAACTTTGCGATTGGCAGTTTGGTCTTTTTTAGGTACTGAAATTCCGTATCCATTATCCTGAATAACGAAAATGACCGGTAATTTTTCATTGCTAGCACCGTTAATCGATTCATATACATATCCTTCGGAAGCGCTCGCTTCTCCATGACAAGTAATGGCAACGCCGTCTTTATTGTAGTATTTTATAGCTCTTGCTACACCAACAGCATGCACATCTTGAGAACCTGTGGCAGAAGAAACCGTTTCAATATGCCATTCAGGTTTCGCAAAGTGATTAGACATATGTCGTCCGCCGCTTCCTAAATCTTCTGCTTTGGAAAGTCCGTTCATTATGATTTCTTCAGCAGTCATTCCTGCGGACATAACCGTAAGCATATCGCGATAATAAGGAAATAAAAAGTCTTTTCCTTTTTGAAATACTTGCCCAATGGCTAATTGAATGCCATCGTGTCCCGCATAAGGAGCGTGGTATGACCATCCAAGCGATTGTATAAGGTAAACGGGAGCTTTATCATCGATTGCTCTTCCGAGCGTCATCAGTGAGTACCATTTTTTGAGTGTATCTTTGTCTGTCTCTAAAATATCGTATTTTTTCATTGTGTGTTGATTTAAATTTCCGACCAATTTTCAAGATAATCAGCTATTTTGAGCAAGAACGCACCTCCAACTGCGCCGTTTACTAAACGGTGATCATACGAAAGTGAGAGATACATTTTGTGTCTGATAGCAATCACATCGCCCTCGGGAGTTTCGATAACCGCCGGTTTTTTCTCAATATAACCTACGCCGAGAATAGCAACTTCAGGTTGATTGATAATGGGCGTGCCGAATATGTTTTTGAACGTGCCGAAATTTGTAATGGTAAATGTTCCGTTTTCAATTTCAGGCATAGTGAGTTTATTGGAACGGGCTTTTTGGGATAAATTTTCTATCGTGTGCGCAATTCCTCTTATATTCAGTTGGTCTGCATTATGAATGACAGGAACCACTAAATTTTCATCTTCCAATGCTACGGCAATTCCAATATTGATGTTCTTTTTCAATAAATATTTGTAGCCGTCAACAGAAGCATTGAGTTTAGGAAATTCCTTCAGCGCTTTGGTGGTAGCTTCTACAATGGCGGGAAGATATGTAAGATTGATTCCTTCTTGTTTTTTGAATTCATCTTTGTGCTTATTTCTCCAGTTGACAAGTTTGGTCACATCCGCTTCAATTACCGTTGTTACATGCGCCGATGTTTTACGCGAAGCAATCATTCTGTCCGCAATAATTTTTCCTACTGCGTCCATTTCTTTTACCGTAACAGCATTTGCGTCCACATCCGCAGGAATGTTTGTTTTTAACAAATCCTGAATAGGTTTTTCTACGGGACGAAGTTTCTTTTCTTCCGGTTGCTTGTCTTTTTGGGCTATGTATTTTTGTATGTCTTTTTTGCTTAACCGNGTTGTTTTCTCTGTTTCAGATTCGTTTTTTTCTTCTGATGCACTTTCCTCGTTTTGTTCTTCGACTACGGCATTTTCTCCGTCCATATCAATAATCAATACCGTTTCTCCCACAGCTACGGTATCGCCTTCATTGAAAAGTAATTTCACTATTTTTCCTTCCACGGGAGAAGGAACTTCTGCATTTACTTTAGCGGTGGTAACTTCAAAAAGTACTTGATCTTCCTTAANATCATCGCCCACTTTTACAGGTAAACTTACAATGGTACCTTCGGTAATACTTTCACCGAGTTTGGGCATTTTTACTTCAAATTTCGACATATAATTCTAAATTAATCTTAGTTTCAATACATTAACAATAAAATTATTTAGAATGTTTCTGTTTTAAGTTAAATTAAATTTTTCCTTGAAAAATCCAATCGTCGTTTTTGTATTTATTTAATTTTAGAAAATTAATTTCTTCCAACATTTTGTTGTCTAAAATAATTTTTTCAGTTTCAGGATTACAGAAAAAACGGATTAGTTTTTCTTTGAAATCATTTACAGAAAGAGGAGGAAGGTAGTTTGATATGTTCGTTACCGCGCTTTTGACCGATTTTACATATTTGTAATTTTCTTCTGTCGGCGAATTTCCTTTCAATACATTTTCCAACAAATTTAAATTGCAGGAAAACAGGAACGTGGCGTGATAAATGGATTTTTGCCCCCGAACGTATTGAGCGCATCCTGAAATTTTCCGATTATCNAAATAAATTGCGTGTCGCTTATCCGTTGCGGGATGCAAATTTTCCGATTTGAGAAAACTGATAATTTGTTCGTTATAACTGTCGAAATTTTTATTCCCGTCAGAATTTATAAAAGAAATATTNATNTTTCCCAAATCGTGAAACACCGCGCCTCCTCCTGANAATCTTCGGACTATTTGAATGTTGTTTCTTTCGGCAAAATCNGNATCNATTTCTGCCGCAAGCAACTGNTTTTTACCTATNACTACGCANGGTTCGTTTTGCCAAATTCGTANAACAGGTTCNGAAAAATGGTAAAATATAAATTCTTCCGCNGCCAAATTNAAATACGGGTCGGTNGAAGAATTTTCAATGTATATCATAGCTTACATATAAGAAATATCGTGTATGACTTCGATAACAGTAGGATGCGGAAAAATGATTTTTTGAAGATCTTGCAGCGTCATTTTTTTCTCAATCGCTATTCCGGCTGATACAATCATCTCCGAGGAAGGATTTCCCAGCATGTGACATCCGATAATTTGTTCATTTTCGTCGGTTATTACTTTAAATACGCCGTTTCCTCCTTCATTTTCTGCTATAAATCTTCCGGAATAAGCCAATGGAAGTTTATGTACATTGTATTTTGTTCCGCTTTCTTTCAGTTCTTCCTCCGTTTTTCCCACGCCGGCTAATTCAGGATTGGTATAAACCACCGCAGGATTAGTATCGTAGTTCATTCTATCCTCATTTCCTACAATGTGATTAATAGCTACTTCTCCTTCGCGCATAGCTGTGTGAGCCAGCAAATATGAACCGGTTACATCGCCTACGGCATAAACGTTTTTATGGTTAGTTTGCATAAATTCATTCACTTTTATACCGTTTTTAAGCAATTCTATGTTCAATGATTCCAACCCGATGTTTTGAATATTGGCTTTTCTGCCGGTGCTGACAAGGACTTTTTCAGCTTCAATTTTGGATGTTTTACCGTCTTTTTCAATAGTTACATCCTTGTCGCTTACTTCCACTACTTTTGTATTCAAGTGAAAATCAATTCCTTTTTTTGCGTATTCACTCCGAAGCATAGCGGACAGTTCTTTGTCCATTGTGCCTAAAATTTCGGGCAGCATCTCGACAACAGTAACTTTTACTCCTAAACTGTTGAAAAAAGAAGCAAATTCCATCCCGATTACTCCGCCTCCGATAATGGCGAGGGAAGAAGGCAATTCTTTTACGTCCAACGCTTCTCTTGAAGTCCAATAATCAATTTCCGAAAGTCCTTTGATAGGCGGAATAAACGTTTCGGAACCTGTACAAATCAATAAAAAGGTGGTTTCAAAAATATCGTCTTCACATTTGATTTTTATTGTTCCGTCCGATTCACCTTGTATTAAAGCTTTTTTTTCGATTACTTCCACTCCGCTTTCTTTTAATTTCATTTTTACGCCGGAGGTAAGTTTTTTCACTGTTTTGTTTTTCCTTGATATGATTTTCTCAAGATCAAACTGAGCATTTTCCGTTGCTTTTATTCCATATTTGGACGCGGTTTTTGCACTATCGTATAATTTCGCCGAGTATAACATTGTTTTAGTAGGGATACATCCTTCATTCAAACAAACTCCCCCGATGGCTTTTTTTTCAAATAATAATGTTTTAAGTCCATTTACCGCCGCTTTTTCTGCTGCATTGTAACCTGCCGGACCTCCTCCAATAATAATAATGTCGTATTTCATCGTTTCAAAAATTATTTTTTACTAATGTAACATAAAAGAGATAATTTAGTTTGCTAAGATAAAACGGTTAGAGGTATTTTTCAACCAAATAGGGGTTAAATTCTCTTTTTTAAAACAAGAATTCAGAAAATTTGAGTATTTTTGCAGCCAATAAGTTTTAACTAAAATCAAAAATATGAAGCCTACATTATTTGTACTTGCGGCGGGAATGGGTAGCCGTTATGGAGGATTAAAGCAATTAGACGGACTTGGTCCTCACGGTGAAACCATTATGGATTATTCTATTTTCGATGCCATTCGCGCCGGATTCGGGAAAGTTGTTTTCGTAATAAGAAAATCTTTCGAAAATGATTTCCGCAATATTGTTTTGAAAAAGTACAAGGGAAAAATTGATACCGAAATAGTGTTTCAAGATATTTCTACCGTGCCCGAAGGAATTGCTTATAATACGGAAAGAGAAAAACCCTGGGGAACAAATCATGCCGTATTGATGGGGAAAGATGTTATCAACGAGCCATTTGCGGTGATTAATGCCGATGATTTTTATGGTAAAGAATCTTTTCAGATTTTAGCGGATTTCCTTTATAGTGTGGAAGGTAAAAAGAACGAATACTGTATGGTGGGTTATCGTGTAGGAAACACCTTATCTGAAAGCGGAACGGTAAGTCGCGGTGTGTGTGTGGTGGATGAAAAAGGTAATTTGACTAATGTAGTTGAACGTACTTCCATTGAAGAAAAAGGAGGAGCGATAACATTTGTAGATGAAAACAATCAGGAAGTAAAATTAGATGCCAATACTCCTGTATCAATGAATATGTGGGGTTTTACTCCCGACTATTTTGAGTATTCTTGGGAAGGATTCAAAAAATTCTTGAAAGAAAACGGAGATAAACTGAAATCGGAATTCTATATTCCTACCGAAGTAAACGATTTGATTGTGGAAGGAAAAGCTACCTGTAAAGTATTGGACACGCCTTCCAAATGGTTTGGAGTAACTTATGCTGAAGATCGTCCGCAGGTAGTGTTGAAAATCAACGAATTAATTAAAAAAGGCGTTTATCCTGAAAAATTATTTTAATATTAAATACATAAGGACAAGTATCATCTTGTCCTTATTTTGTTTTTAAAATTATGGCGAAAATATTAGTTACCGGCGGAACCGGTTATATCGGTTCACATACGGTGGTTGAATTACAACAACAAGGTTTTGAAGTGGTTATTGTAGATAATCTGTCCAATTCAAATATAGAGGTATTGAACGGAATTGAAAAAATCACAGGCATTCGTCCTGCATTTGAAAATGTGGATTGCGGAGATTATGTAAATATGGACAGGATGTTCAGCAAATATCCCGGAATTGAAGCTATTATTCATTTTGCGGCAAGTAAAGCTGTAGGAGAATCGGTAGAAAAACCTCTTTTGTACTATCGGAATAATCTTGTTTCATTAATGAACATACTGCAATTAATGCCCGTTCATAAAGTTAAAAATTTGGTTTTTTCCTCTTCTTGTACGGTATACGGTCAGCCTGATGTTTTACCCGTAACAGAAAATGCTCCCATCAAACCGGCGCTTTCTCCGTATGGAAACACAAAACAAATAAGTGAGGAAATTATACGGGATACAGCGTATTCCAATCGTTTTTATCAAGCTATTATTTTACGTTATTTTAATCCTATCGGAGCTCATCCGAGTGGGGAAATCGGAGAACTCCCCATTGGCGTTCCAAATAATTTACTCCCATTTGTAACTCAAACGGCAGCGGGAATTCGTAAGCAACTTCAAGTGTACGGAAATGACTACAACACTCCCGACGGTTCATGCATTCGCGATTATATTAACGTAGTAGACTTGGCGAAAGCGCATGTCATTGCCGTAAAGCGTATGCTTGAACATAAATCGAAATCAAATGTGGAAACATTTAATCTCGGCACAGGTCGCGGACTTTCCGTATTGGAAATTATTCGCACATTCGAAAAGGTAAATGGCTTAAAAATTCCATATAAAATTGTAGACAGGCGTGAGGGCGATATAGAAAAAGTATGGGCAGACCCAACGTTTGCCAACAAGGAACTCGGATGGAAAGCGGAAGAAACCGTAGAAGAAACTCTGCGCAGCGCATGGAAATGGGAGTTAAACCTTGCAAATAAAGCAAAAGAAAATCAATAACGGTTTAAGGTTTTAAATAGTTGATTTCTTAAAACTATTGACTGCAAACTACAAATTATTAAAGAATGTATCCATTAAAATTTGATCCCATATTAAAAGATAAAATTTGGGGCGGAAATAAATTACAATCCCTTTTGGGAAAGCAACCTCACGAATTACCCAATATCGGCGAAAGCTGGGAGCTTTCAGGTTATAAAACCGATCCCTCAATTGTTGCCAATGGAAAATTGGCGGGAAAGTCGTTGTTGGAACTTGTGGATGATTATAAAGAAGAGCTTCTCGGGAAAAAAGTATATGAAAAATACGGTTCCGAGTTTCCTTTATTATTCAAACTGATTGACGCTAACGATGATTTATCCATTCAAGTGCATCCAAACGATGAGTTTGCCGGAAAACGACACAATTCTTTCGGAAAAACAGAAATGTGGTACGTGTTGAATGCCGATAAGGATGCTTATTTGATTATCGGGTTTAATGAAAACACCGAGAAAGACAACTATGTAAACGCAGTAGAAAACGGAACGGTTGAAAATCTTCTTCAAAAAGTCCCGGTAAAAGCAGGAGACGTATTTTTTATTCCCGCCGGATTAGTTCACGCTATAGGAAAAGGGGTAATGGTGGCTGAAATTCAACAATCGAGCGATGTTACTTATCGCATTTACGATTACAAACGCAAAGACGATAAAGGCAACGAACGTGAACTGCATACCGAACAAGCCGTTGACGTAATCGATTATTCCGCTTGTAAGAATCCAAAAACGGAATATAAAATCCTTACAAACAAAACCACTCCATTAGTAAAGTGCGATTATTTCACTACCAATATCCTGGAATTTGATACACCCATTGAAAAAGATTATTCTACGTTAGATTCATTTGTAGTATATATGTGTCTGGAAGAAAGTTTTGAAGTGAAATATGAAAAAATAATTGTTCCCGTTTATAAGGGAGAAACAATAATGATTCCCGCCGATTTGAAAAAAGTTACATTAACTCCGGCAGGCAAAAGTAAGCTATTGGAAGTGTATATTTAGTTTCCGGTAAAAAACATTCCTATATTTTGTAATAAAGGAAGAGCGACTGCAAGTAATTTGAACATTCAATATATTGATTTGCGTAAATTCATTTTGGATTTACGCATTTTCTTTTTATTTTTGAATTCAATTTAATTGTTTTAGAAAATATTCTGTTTAGCGTGTGGGATACAGTCTGAAGACTAAATAAAAAATAGTGGAAATAGATAATCATTTTGTACAGCGCGAGCATCTTTGCTTGACTGTTTCTTTCGATCACGATATTATTGACGGCGCTCCCGCATCCCGTTTTATGAATCAATTCATCGAAAATATAAAAAGCGGTAAATACATACCAAATTAATAAGATATAAAGATAATTAAAAATGTTACCAAACAAAAACTATAAATTCAAACGTCGTCCTGAAAAGGAGATGATTTTCGGGACGCGCGCCGTAATTGAAGCCATTCAAGCCGGAAAAGAACTGGATAAAATTCTTATCCGTCGTGATATGACCAATGAACTTTCCAAAGAATTATATGCCGTATTGCAGGGGAGGGCGGTGGCGCTTCAAAAAGTGCCGCTCGAAAAACTCAACCAGGTTACCACAAAAAACCATCAAGGCGTTATCGCTTTTATTTCCCCGGTGCAATTTTACCGTTTGGAAGATGTGATACCGATGATTTATGAAGAAGGGAGAACTCCTTTTGTTATAGTTTTGGATGATATAACCGATGTCCGCAACTTTGGAGCCGTTGCACGAACGGCGGAGTGCGCGGGTGTGGATGCCATTGTAATACCGATGCGCGGAGGAGCATCCATTAATGCCGATGCCGTAAAAACATCGGCGGGAGCGTTGTTGAGTATTCCTGTATGTCGCGAGCATAATTTGAGAAACGCCATTGAATTTCTGCGGATGTCAGGATTGAAATTGATAGGAGCTACCGAAAAAGGGACTAAGAATTATACGGAAGCAGATATGAAAGAGCCGGTTGCTATCATAATGGGGTCGGAAGATGAAGGAATTTCCCCTGAACATTTGAAACTTTGCGACGAACAGGTAAAAATTCCGATACTGGGTAAAATTCAATCGTTGAATGTTTCTGTGGCGGCAGGAGTGATGATGTATGAGGCTGTGAGACAGAGAAGTCATACAATCATATAAATGGAAGAAAAAATAACCGGACAAAAGAAACTCAATTCGCGTCACACTGATTCAATTTATGATTTAATTCATTCAGAGTAAAAAAATGAAATGATTCATCAACTAATTAACCAATTAACCAATCAACCAATTAACCAATTAACCAATTAACCAATTAACCAATCAACTACTCCAGAAAAAGTAGAAAAATGAACAAAAAAGAATCGACAGAAAATTATTCTCCTCTTCCTCTCGAAGGNATTGGTGATAGNCTGCTTTACGAAGACAACCACATCATTGCCATCAACAAAACCTCCTCGGAAATTGTACAAGGCGATAAAACCGGNGATAAACCGCTATCTGATATCNTGAAACATTATATCAAGGAAAAATACGACAAGCCCGGAGAAGTTTTTTTGGGAGTAACCCATCGTTTGGACAGACCCGTGAGCGGTGTAGTGCTTTTTGCCAAAACAGGCAAAGCTTTGGCGCGATTGAATGATATGTTTAAAAATAAGGANGTGGAAAAAACGTATTGGGCAATTGTGGCAAACAAACCGCAAGAAACGGAGGGACGATTGGAACATTATCTCGTTCGCAACGAAAAGCAAAATAAATCTTACGCTTACACTTCAGAAAAACCAAACTCTAAAAAAGCCGTTCTTACCTATAAAGTATTGGCAAGTTCGGAAAGATACCATTTGTTGGAAATAAATTTGGAAACCGGTCGGCATCATCAAATCCGCTGCCAGTTGGCAGTAATCGGTTGTCCTATTAAAGGCGATTTGAAATACGGCGCGCCGCGTTCCAACCCCAACGGAGGGATTTCGCTTCACGCCCGCAAAATAAGCTTTATTCATCCTGTTTCAAAACAACCGGTAGAAATTGTCGCGCCTGTTCCTGATGATGAAAAATTATGGAAAGTGTTTAATGTACTTGATTAGCGTATTAGTGTATTAGTTAAATGGTTGATTGGTTGATTGTCTGATTGGTTGACAAGAGCTCATTTTAGTGTTTAGTACACACAGCAAATCGCTCACTGCTGTTTAGAAATATATTCTACCTTCAGTTGTTTTACTTTGAGTGTTTTTTCATTTATCGAAATGATTTTCCATTCTTTCGTTTCTTCTCCTCCCCAGAAAAATGCTTTTATGTACAAAACGCTGTCTTCCATAATCCAAGTACCGTCATAATCGCCGTAAGCAACAGGAGGCGTGCCACACCAGCCAATAATTTTTCTCTCTTTTAGTACACCGTTTGTTTTTATATCTATCCCGTAATCTTTTTCAGGAAGCTGAGTCGACCGTTTAAAAGTAATGATTGAATCGTTATATTGTGGATTTACCCATACGCTTACAACTGATAAATTGACTTCATCTTGATTCCCACACGAAATAATGGCGGTAAATACAAGTAAAATAAAAGGTATGATTCTTTTTTTCATCTCTAAATAATTTTGTTTATATAGATGATGAATGAAGAGGACGTTTTGCAACAAATAAAGCCTGAAATTATAAATAAAATCTTTTTATTTTTATGATTTCAAAGAGAATAGACGTAAAAATAACTTAACACTATTCTTTCTCTTTTTATTTAGAAACAGGCGATTACCTTTCCGCTTCCGGCATATTTCACTTCTTGCGGTATTCCGCTAAATCCGACTTTGCCGAACTCCACCGCAATAGAAACAATCAAAGTCACCTCTTCAGTCAAATTCTCTATCAAATCTTCATTCAGTTGCACCTCGATAATTTGCTTTTCCAATACGCTTTCACAAATCTGCCATTCCCCGGTATACGTTGTAAATACCGGATGCATCGATCCGTTTACCGGCAGATAAGACTTTGTACTTTCCTGGTAGCGCATATCTGAAACAGCCCCCAATCCTACCAGTATTCTAAAATAAGGTAGCTTTTGCACGTTCAGTAAATCATTCCCCGCGTTCATACGGGTAACAGTCACTTGAGCCGCCAACTTTTTTCTGTCTGTCTCCACTGTAACCGGAACCCTCAATATGGTATTGAAAGGATAAGAGCGGTTGAAGTTGAATCCGTCCAACGTATAACGGTAATCGGAAAACACGATGGCTCTTTCACCCAAAACATTTCCCCCGTCTGTTTTTTGAATGTTTTTAGCCAGCGCGTTCAGGGCGGGAGTGAGGTTGTAATCCGCTATGCGGTGTAATCCTGCGAAAGCGTATCTCAATTTCGAGGCAAATTGTGTACACCCTTTCCATTCGTTTTGTTGCAAACGCAGGTTCTCAAATTTAGGCGAGTTTTTAATCATCGCTTTGGATGCTCCCCCTTTGCTTCGTGCGATAATTTTATCGCTTCCTCGCCGTTTGTAGAAACTCATTCCTGCGATGCTTCCCTGTAACTGTATGGTGCTGTTTACTATAGCCATATTGTAAATAGTTTATAAACACCAAAGATAAGGATAAAAAAAGAATAAATCAAATATAANATAAAAATAATAGATATATGATATATAGATAACATATATTTATTTAAGTAAATATCATATAATTATTAAATAAGTTTTAGATATATATTATATAAGTATTATATATTTCTGAAATGTGTTTGAAGGTATTATTGGATGCGACCTATTACTCTCTCTTGACGAAGGGGGNNTTAGGNGGATTGNNAAGTATAAACCTCACCCCCAGCCCCTCTCCATTTGGAGAGGGGAGAAAAGCAAAAAAGTTGTTTTTTGAGAAATGAATTGCAAGATGTAATTACTCCCCCTTGACGAAGGGGGTTAGGGGGATTGAAAAGTGAAACCTCACCCCCGACCCCTCTCCATTTGGAGAGGGGAGAAGAAAACGAAAGAGTTGTTTTTTGAGAAATGAATAGCAAGATGTAGTTACTCCTCCTTAGAAAGGGGGTTAGGGGGATTGGGAAGTATAAACCTCACCCCCAGCCCCTCTCCATTTGGAGAGGGGAGAAAAGCAAAAAAGTTGTTTTTTGAGAAATGAATTGCAAGATGTAATTACTCCCCCTTGACGAAGGGGGTTAGGGGGATTGAAAAGTGAAACCTCACCCCCGACCCCTCTCCATTTGGAGAGGGGAGAAGAAAACAAAAGAGTTGTTTTTTGAGAAATGAATTGCAAGATGTAATTACTCCCCCTTGACGAAGGGGGTTAGGGGGATTGAAAGATGAAAGAAACAATCTTGTTTATTTACTACACGATTTGTCCTTTTTTTGCGGTAAAAATGACGTAAAAATGACGTAAAAAAGTTGTTTTTTTCTATTTTAAATAGGAAATATACGTTTGAATTGCTTAAAATGAGGTTTTTTGAAAAGTGAAATTTTTGTCCTTTGGAAAATGATTTTATGATTTTAGTTTTACGGAAAANTTTTTCTGGATTTATATTTTATTACCAAGAATAGCGGCGTTTTTGCTGTGCAACTTTCGTATCTGACGACACTTTGAGAAATGAATTGTAAGATGTAGTTACTCCTCCTTGACGAAGGGGATTAGGCGGATTGAAAAGTATAAACCTCACCCGCGCCCCCTCTCCATTTGGAGAGGGGAGAAGATCGAAAGAGTTGTTTTTTGAGAAATGAATTGTAAGATGTAGTTACTCCTCCTTGACGAAGGGGGTTAGGGGGATTGGGAAGTGTAAACCTCACCCGCTCCCCTCTCCATTTGGAGAGGGGAGAAAAGCAAAAAAGTTGTCCTTTTTTAAATAATGTTTGTATTTTACCTTTGCAAATGCCTTTTTAAAAGTATAAACAAACAAGAATATATGAATGCTGAAAACTTTTTGAAAACTTTTTAAGTAAAAATTTCTTCTTAATTAACATATAACGGTAGATTTGTAAAAAACAGAGATAAATAGATTTGGCAAAACGTGTTTACATAGAAACTGACCGACAAACAGCAAATTTAGTAGAGTTGCTGATAGGGGAGGTAAGGCGGTTACATAACAAAATTGACCGTCTCGAAGAACGTCTGTGTACACNCGATGCTCAAAATAATCCTTCGCCACAGCTATGTACGCTAAAACAAACAGCCAAAATGCTGAATATCTCCGTTAAAACACTTTACAATATCCGTAAAGAGGGTAAAATCCCGATAAAAAGGATAAACGGACAAGTGATGATACTAAAATCGGATGTTGAAAAGTTTATGAATGATGANTGATTAAAAATAATTCCCTCAAACTGTTAATTTTTGAAATGAAATTTGTATGTTTGTAGAGAAAAATATTTAGTAGATGAAAATAGAAAGGCAATTACAGGGAACTTTAAATACCGTCTTTACCGAGGTTATCAAAGAAAAAGGGTTAGATAACAGGTTACAGCCGTATCCGGCACAGGAAGAAAATCGTGCTGACATTACGTTGAAAAACAGCGCAGGAAGACCGATATTCTTTATTGAACTGAAAGATCCNACAGCAAACGATGGTAAAAGCGTGTTTGACGGAAATGTGTTGATGCGTGAAATGGAAAGAGCACAACGGATTGATATTAAGTATTTTGGAAATTGTAATTTTTTGGCATGTGCTTTTTTCGACCGCGATAAGATGTATGAGAAAGTAAGCGTAAACGAAGGATTTTTTACGTTGATTGATATTGTAAATTTAAGTCGCAATTACTCTCCAACAAAAGAAATAAACCTTAAATTACGCAAAATTGCGGAGTTTTACATTGAGCGTGCCATTGAAATCATCGACCGCAAACCGATTACGTTTAGTGCACTTGATGAACTGTTTATTTTCAAAATACGTAAATTAATTGAAGTTTATTCGCAACCCATTGCCGCAAAAATTTGGGAAGAATACAAAAACAACAAACATTTTGAAAAAGAGCTAAATAAATACTCTCAAAGCCAATTATGGAATAAGCCACAGTTATTTACAGAAGTTGAAAAACTTTCACACATCAGTATTTTAATGCTGATTTCAAAATTNATTTTCTACAAAGCATATGTAGATAATCAAACTTGGCACAATTTAAGTCCGATGCAAATTCCCGATGAAGCAAAAACGGCTGCCGATTTAGAAAATGTGATTTGGAAGTATTTTGACGAGTTCAAAGAAGTAACAGGAGATTTTGAATTGCTTATTGGCGAAAAATCGGATATTATTTTCAAAATGCCTTTTTTGAGTGATGTTGTCGTAGATTTGGTAAGAGATATTTTAGAAACCGAAGGACATTATAATTTCAGCAATATCCCTTTTGACGTTATTGGACGTATTTTTGAAGAGTTGATACGTGAAGATGAAAGACACAAGTTAGGTCAGTATTTTACACCGCCTCACGTAATTGATTTAATAAATTCATTTGCAATCCGCCATAGTAACGACAAAGTTTTTGACCCTTCTTGCGGTTCGGGTACTTTTTTGGTAAGAGCGTATGAACGTAAAAAAAATCTTTGCATTCAAGAAGGATTGGGAAACAAACACAAAGTGTTGTTAGATGAAATTTACGGCAATGATATCTCAAACTATCCTGCNTATTTAAGTATGCTTAATCTTGCCATACGTGATACGCGACATCCAAGTTATCCTCGCGTGATAAATAAAGATTTTTTTGACATCACCGAAACTTCGCGACTGAAACTTCATAATCAAGAAGGAGAAATTGAAAAGAAAATTTTACCAAAATTTGATGCAATCATTGGAAACCCACCATACACACGTCAAGAAGATATTGGAACATTAAGCGGAACGGTGAAGAAAAACGAAATTCAGGGATTGGTTAAAGCCGAATGTGGTTTTGAACCTTCGCAACGCACTTCCATTTATTCTTATTTCTTTTACCACGCTTCGGCATTTTTAAGGGAAAACGGTTATTTGGCTTATATTTGCCAAAATTCGTGGTTAGACACCGATTATGGAATTGATATGCAACGCTATTTGATGCGTGCTTATGAAATACTGTATATTATTGACAGTGAAGTAGAACGCTTTTTCCCTTCTGCTTCAGTAAATACCACCATTGTAATTTTAAGAAAACAACGCGACGAAGATAAACGAAACAACAATACCGTTAAATTTGTATATTTTACATCGCCTTTAAGCGATACCATACGCAACTATAAAGGCATTGAGGAATTGCACGACACATTGGAAGACATCACAGAAAATACCGAAACCCCCGATTTCAGGATAAATTGCGTACAGCAAAAAACGCTTGCCGGTTTTACCAAATGGGGACAATTTTTAAAAGCGCCAAAAATCTATTTTGATATATTAGAAAAAGGAAAAGATAAATTTAAACCATTAAGCAAATTTGCTGATGTCAAGTTTGGATTAAAAACAGGAAACAATAAGTTCTTTTTATTGGAAGATGTCAGTGATAAATCTAAAAATGAGATTATAGCTACTGTTGTTTATAACCCAATGAATATAAATTCTATTTCTGAAATAAAACAAAATAATTTACGAGTTGTAAAAAATGGATGGAATGAATTTTGGTTAATTGAAGAAGAATTTTTAAAACCAATACTTACAAGTCCAAAAGACATAGATCAATACCAAATAATAGAAACCAACTTACCCTATGTAGCTTTTATTTGTAATAAAGATAGAAATGAATTAAAAAAGCACTACAAACACGCCTATCATTATATTCTTTTTGGAGAACATAATCAAATACATAAAGTACCAACCTTGGAATCAAGAAATAANTGGTATGATTTAGGAGAAAAAAAAATACCTCCTTTGTCATTTAATTATATGATAAATGATTTTGGACGAACATTTTATGCTAATTCTTATTCAAATAATAATTTTCACAATATTTATCCAAAACAAAATTTAAAATTCATTTTCTATTATTTGAATTCTATTATTAGTTGGTTCATACAACAATTAATAATGAGAAGTAACTTAGGTGATGGTGCCGGAAAAATAGAAAAATATGAATTAGCAGATTTTCCAACACCGGATATTGACTTAGAAAAANTAAATATAGACTTAGGGNAAACCCGAAATTACAAAGAAGAATTAGGCAACTTAACCGATTTATCTACCGTTAATCCCGAAAGAGTAAAATTAGACAGCGCAATTCTTGAAGCAATTGGTTACACCGATAAAGAAGAAAGAGAAAATGTATTGTTGGAATTATATCGCGCCACATACAAACTAATAGATGCACGATTGCAAAAAGCCCAAAGTCAAAAAACGGTAAAAGCCAAACGTAATCAGGTATCGTTTAGCGTTTACATTGACGAACTCGAAAATTTGCTACAAGAAAAAAACATAAGCAAAACCAAAACCCAGCGTTTTGCCCGCGATTTAGAAAAAATAATAGCCGAAATCACCCTCGAACATAAACTACAGAAGAAGATATTCGATACTTTTTGGAAAAAACAATTCCGCGAAACCTTTAACGAAAAAGAAGTGGCAAATAAAGGACAGCAAAGTTTGTTTGGATAAAAAAAGAAAATCAAAAATAATATTATGGCGCTCTATAAAAACAACAATACGGCATTAAGTTCCATTAAGGAAGAACCTTTTAAGTTGGAACGGGAAATACAGCGTGTATTTGAAAAAAATCTGTTTCAAATAATGGGGTTGGAAATGGTAAAATCGGAATTTACCATTAAAAACAAACGCATTGATACCTTAGCGTTTGACCCGCAAACCAAGTCGTTTGTGATTATTGAATATAAGCGCGTAAAAAACGATAGCGTAATTGACCAGGGGTTTTCCTATCTGAACCTGATGTTGCAATACAAAGCAGATTTTATATTGGAATACAACGAAGGACTGAAAAAAACATTGAAACGAGACGATGTGGATTGGTCACAAACGCGCGTAGCTTTTGTATCGCAGGGTTTTAACGATTATCAGCGTGAAGCGGTGGATTTCAAAGATATTACCATTGAACTGTGGGAAGTAAAACAATACGAGCAAAACATTATTTCCATTAATCAAATTAAAAAAAGCAAATCTGCGGAAAGCATTAAATCCATTACCAACCGCAACAAGGAGTTGGAAGATATTACCAAAGAAATAAAGGTTTACACCGAAGAAGACCATTTGCAGGGCAAACCCGATGAAACGGTAGAGCTGTATGAAACATTCAAAAACGCGATATTGGAACTATCCACCGACATTGAANTAAAACCTCNNAAATGGTANNTTGCCTTTAAGAAAAACGGNGCCAATGTTTCGGATATTGAAATACANAAAAACGGTATTAAAATAAGTGTGAACCTGAAAAANGGNAAATTGGACGATCCCAAAAAAATTATGCGTGATGTGTCGGTATTAAAAGGGCATTCACTCAATGGCGATTATGAACTTAAAGTTGAAAACGACAACGATTTGCAATACATTATGAGTTTGATAAAACAAGCGTTGTAGGAAATAGAAAATAAATAAAAATATATCTTTTTTTGTGATAAATTTCACTTATAAGTAAAATTTGTATATATTTGCAAACTCTTTCCTGAATATGAAATGCAAAATCGTAAAAATACCACAGCTCAGCGGGAAAGCGGCTTCTGTATACAGTGTTGTATTGGAAGGCGACACAGACACAGGAACTCTACTCAATAAATTTGTTACAGAAAACGAAATTTTATTTAAAAGTGAAACAATTGACATTCTCAAGCGTTTACATACTATAGGACATCTTACCGGATGCCGCGAACAGTTTTTTAAGGACAATGAAGGTAAGCCCGGCGATGGTGTTTGTGCCATATATGACGAAGACAGCAAGTTAAGGTTATATTGTATTCGTTACGGAACACAACTGATTGTGGTTGGTAGCGGAGGCAAAAAACCGAAATCCATTCGCGCTTTACAAGAAAGTGACAAACTAAAAGATGAAAACTATTTTTTAAGGAATTTATCCGTTTTAATTTCTGAACGTATCCAAGAAAAAGAAATCCGTTTCTCGGACGATGGTATGGATTTTATTGGAGATTTGGAATTTAACGACGAAGAATAAAAACATTATGAACAACTACAATAACGAAACATTAAACAGACTGCTATCTGAAATTACTCCCGAAGAGCAAGCCAAAACAGATGCCAAAATGCTTTTGGCTGTGAAGATTGCCGATGCTATGAAAGCGAAGGGCTGGAACAATACGCAACTGATGAAGGAAACGGGCAAAACCAACCCTTCTGAAATTACACGTTGGTTAAGCGGAACACAAAACTTTACAGTGGAAACATTGGTGGACTTGGAGCGGGTGTTGGGAATAAAACTTCTTAATTTAGAAGAAGACAGGCCTGAAGTGCAAACAATAGAAAATATTCAACTGACTTTAATCGTTCCAATTGTTAAGAAACAAGTGTCAACTACTTCTTTGGTAAGTGAACCGGAAAATACTCAAACCTATTTTTCTCAAACCTATTATTCTTAAATATTATTATGTCTGAAATTAACTTTACTTTTGGTATAAAGAGTATTGATATTTTGGAGTTTTCTTACGTTCATCCTAAAAATACTTTCCCTGAAAACGCCTCTTTTCGTTTTGAGACCAATATAGAACAAAAGGTAAATTTGGAAAAGGCAAATATTTATGTAATTTCNACATTCCATATTCATTGCGAAAGCACGGGTGAAAAATTGGGAAATGCCGTTGTTAGCTGTGTGTATGGAATAGAAAATATCAAACAATTTATTAACGAGAACAATGTTTTTGAGTTGCCTGAACAGATTGTGGTTCTGTTTAACTCCATCTCTATTTCCACCTGCCGAGGCGTATTGTTTACATTATTCAGAGGAACGCCGTTGCATTCGGTNGTACTTCCGGTTATTNACCCAAAGGAATTTACAAAACAAAAACCGTTATAGGNTAGGTTATTTTGAAAATAATCATATAAGCNATTTTAGAAAAAAGTGTCTTTCAGGACACTTTTTTTATTTGTATNCGTTAAACTTTTCNTTTTTATCAGTTAAATTATTCTATTTTTTTTCTTTTTTATTCGGTAAACTTNGGTAAATGACGGTAAGCTTCGGCAAGAGNTTGATAATGAGAGGTTAAAGTGCTTTTTAGCTATTGCAAAACGCTTTTTGAGGNTTTATCTTTGCATTGTCCAATACAGAATGATGCGCATCTTTTGGAGGACGGAAATAAATTTATTGTTTAATTTATTAAAAATTTACAATTATGGCAACAAGCCAGAATCCCTTAACGGGAAGGATGTCCGGTACGGTGGGCAACTTTGTCGCTACTACGTACAGAGGACAAAATGTAATCCGCTCCAAAGCGTTCAATCCGAAAGATGCGAACAGCGAAGCCCAACAAAAGCACCGGAGCATATTTAAGTTAATGAGTGATGAATATACGTCGCTCGCGTCAATAATCAGTTTCGGTTTTCCAAACCGTCCTAAAAATCAGTCGCCTTACAACGCGTTTATGGCAGCCAATTTGCCTGTCGCGGTGGATAAATCGGGAGAAACTCCCGTAATTGACTATTCCAAAATGGTACTGTCGAAAGGATCGTTGCCGAGAGTCAATGTGGTTTCGGTAGAAACAGGTGAAACGGGAATAACGGTGAATTATCAGCCCCGTTCGGCTTATCCGGAAGCTTCACCCGACGATGTGGTAACGGCTGTGGTAAAATCCACCGAAGGAATGTTGTATTCCGTCTCCAAACCGAGAGGGGAGTTGGAAACCGATTCTATTTTGCTACCTCTGCTAAATGCTACAACGGATAATGTAATTTATATTTACCTGATGGTAGTTTCGGCAGACAAGCAAAAAGCTTCGCAAACAAGTTATGTAGTTATGTAGCTTTTGAGCAATATGCTTTTAAAGAAAAAAAGACGTTGAAAGTTCCATCGTCTTTTTTTCTTAATATCAAAGATAAACAGCCCCTTTTATTCCGTTTTCGTTGCTTTTTCCAAGCGTTTCATCATTGAGAAGATAAATATAGCTGATACGAAACAGCAAATCATAAATACACCCCAAAGCACGTATAAATCTACTCTGTCCCAAAGCAAACTTCCTACAAACAACAGTTTATTTCCAACTGCCGTAGCTAATAACCAACCTCCTTGCATTAATCCCTGGAAGCGGGCGGGAGCCACTTTCGANACAAAGGANANTCCCATCGGACTTAAAAATAATTCTGCAATCGTAAGAATTAAATAACTGCTTATTAACCAATAAGGTGAAACTCGCATTTCATCCGGCACTGCTGCACCTCCTAACAAACGCGGGGAAATTAAATTTAAAGATGCCACCAACACTACCACAAATCCCAAAGCTGCGACAATCATTCCAATTCCGATTTTTCTTGGNGTAGACGGTTCTAATCCTTTTGAGTTCAGGAAACTAAATAATCCCATTACCGCGGGAGTTAAAGCCACTATAAATAACGGATTGAATGATTGGAAAATTTCGGGAGCAATAGGATTTGTTGCCGAATATTGATAAGTAACCAAATAATAAGCGATTAAACCGAAAATGATAGTTAACGCACCGCCTATTACCCTGTAACGGAGCGTGGACTTGCTTCTGAATAATAAAAACAAACCTACAATGGTTGCAATAACACAAAGTATTGATTTTAAATTAAAGAAAAGGAATGTGAATGCACTCACTTCTTTTACGGTGTAGTCACGGGCAAATACAGTTAAAGTTAGTCCGTTTTGATGGAACGACATCCAGAAGAAAATAACAACGAGAAAAACAAGTATTAGCGCAATTACTCTTGGTTGTTCGTCTTTGGTTGCTATTTGGAAAATGTAAGAGACAAACGCTACAAATAATCCAATAGCCATACCCAGTCCTANTTTTGAAGATTGTTCCAATCCCGGTATTAATTGAATTAATATGGCGGTTACCCCCATTAAAAGTAAAGAAATAACCAAACTTCTTCCCATTTTAGAGCTTTCAGCGTTGTTGATAGTGTTGGTTTGTTTTTCAACTGCTTTTGAAACCGATTTGCTTGGTAACAATTTATTGAATATCACATATACCAGTAAAGAAGCAATCATAGCCACTGCGGCAATGGCAAATGCCCAGTTATATCCTCTTGAAAAAACATCTAAATATTGATGAGCAAAAGCGCTTAAATCGGTTATTGGAGTTCCATGTAAAACCGCTTTGTTAGCCAACTCTTGGAATTGAGCAGTGTCTTTTAATGTTCCGTTAAGGTATTGATGAGCTAAAGCGGGTAAGCTNCCATCGTGCAAGAATCCATTTTTAGTTAACCACCAATCTCTTACTTCCGTAGCCACAAAAGGGGCGAAAAATGCTCCCACGTTAATCCCCATATAAAAAATCATAAAAGCGGAATCGCGGTATTTGGCGTATTTTTCATCGTCGTAAAGCTGACCTACAACAGCTTGCAAGTTTCCCTTAAATAATCCGTTTCCAAGCGAAATAACNAATAACGCTGCAAATGAACCTGCCAAAGACATTGAAGGAACTGCCATCATTATGTAACCGATGAACATAATAATTTGCCCATACAAGATGACNGTTTTGTATTTTTTAGTCCAGTCTGCCATCATTCCGCCAATTAACGCCATAGCATAAATAGCGAAATAAAACCANCTGTAATAATCACCGGCTGCTTTCACAGACAATCCGTATTTTACTTGGAGAAAAAGTACAAGGATTGCCATCATAGTATAGAAACCAAATCGTTCGCCCATGTTGGTAAAAAAGGCAACGAATAGTCCTCTAGGATGTTCTTTTAACATAGTTTTTATTGAATTTAAATTGAATATTATTACAAATATGTTGCAAATATATGCAAATTGATTTAATTATTTCCCATTTATAGATAGAATTGAGGCATTATTTCTTAATTATTTAAAATGTATTGCCTTACCTGCTACCTTTTATTGAAATTATTTTTTTTCTGTCGATATTTGATAACTCTGTGAGGTAAAAATGGTTTATATGGTANGATTTACTTCGTTTGGGCGTTTTTATGCAATATAATGACCTAATTTTCATCCTTTTGATGATTACTTTTTCCTAATTTTGTACTTATCAGATGAGCGTTTTTTTGATTTTTGATGCAATTTTATAACCATGAAAAAAATATTACACATTTCTTTGTTTTTGTTTTTATTTGGAGTAGTGCATTTAAGCGCCCAAAATAAACAATTAACCAATATCCCTACTTTCTACATTAAAACTGTAAACAATGTTCCGGTTAATAGTAAGGAAATTTATGTGCCCGGCACCATTGAGGTTGTGAGCAGTAACGCTTCGGATGTATTTACAGATTCGTTGGAAATACGCGGACGTGGAAATTCAACTTGGACTTTTCCTAAAAAACCTTATCGAATAAAACTTAAAAGCAAAAGAAACTTATTATCGCTTCCTGCAAAAGCAAAAAACTGGGTATTATTAGCCAATTACTGTGATAAGACATTAATACGGAATGCTCTTGCTTTTGAAATAGGAAAAATCGTTGAACTAGAATACACTCCTCCGGTGAGCTTTGCGGATGTTTATTTAAATGGAACTTTTTTAGGAAATTATATGATTACGGATCAGATAGAGGTGGGAGGAAATAGAGTACCGGTTGAAAAACAAGATGCTACAGATACTACAGAACCTGCAATAACAGGCGGTTACCTCATAGAGTTAGACGGATTTGCTTATACCGAACCCGTATGGTTTACCACTACCAAAGGGGTCAATGTGTCAGTAAAATATCCTGATGACGATGAAATAAACACACAACAGCTTTCTTATATAAAAAAATATATTCAAAATTTTGAAAATGTATTGTTTTCTACCAATTTCAAAGATGCAACTTCAGGTTACANAGCGTACGCAGATAGCGCTTCATTAGTAAATTGGTATATCGCTTCGGAACTTACCGGTAATTCCGACTCGTTTTGGAGTACTTATATTTACAAAAAAAGAGATAATCCTAAACTGTTTTTCGGACCAATGTGGGATTATGATATTGCTTTTAATAACGATTATCGCCTAGGAGATGCAACCCTGAAATTGATGCGCGAATATGCGCACGAACCTAAAGCATGGATAAAACGACTGTGGGAAGATAATTGGTTTCAAAATGCGGTAAGAATACGATGGAAACAATTGATAGACAATGGATTGGAAACAAAACTGTTGAATTATATTACGCAAGTTCAAATAGAGCTCCAGCAATCACAACAAAAGAATTTTGAAAAATGGAATATTCTTAATACGGTGGTTTATAGAGAAGTTTATGTGTTTCCAACGTATGATCAAGGCGTCGATTATTTAAGGACATATCTTCAAAAAAGAATAGCTTTTCTAAATAATGGTTTTGTTTCGGATGGTTCTGTTCCGGTATATCCGCCATTCAGTCCCGAACCTAATTCATATTATCAGATTATTAATAAAAATTCGGGAAATGCTGTAGATGTTGTAGGACAATCTAATTTGGAGAATGCTCCATTGATGCTTTGGGCGCCGTTAGATGATAGAGAAACACAGTTTTGGCGATTTGTTGGTGATGAAAACGGAAATTACCAAATTATAAATAAAGCTTCGGAAAAAGCAATTAAATGTAAAGGAACATTGGGAGATACGCTTATTTTAGGCACACCTACCATAGACGCTTCATTTAAATGGGAAATTTTGCCTACCAACATTCAAGATTACTATGGAATAATTAATACAAACTCTGGATACGGCTTTAATAATAAGGGAGGAAGTTTGAATAATGGAACTCCACTCATTGAATGGAACAGTGATATTTATACAAGCACGAATGCAAAATTCACTTTCAAAAAGATAACAACACCGGTATTTAATACTACTGCGGATGTAAAACTATTGAAAACGTATTATGATAAAAAATATCAGTCGCTTCACATCTTGTTTGATGTTGGCGTTTATGACCGGTTTGTTTTGAATGTTTATTCGGTAAATGGTTGTCTTGTTAAGAGCATAAAGTCATTTAATTCTTCAAATGCCGTGAATGTGCAAGATTTAACACAAGGTGTTTATATTGTGAATCTTCAATCGGATAAAGATGTTTACGTATCGAAATTTATTAAACAATAGAAATAAAAAAGAGAACTTAGCAGTTCTCTTTTTTATTTAATTTTCTTCGTTTATTTCAACTACTGAAATTCCCAGTTTTTTGTTTAAGTCCATTATGGGAGTGACTATCCGAATAGAATTTTCTCCTTTTAAAGAGATGGGTTCGTTGGCATTGATAACGGTAAAATCAGCATAAGGAATGCCTGTTTCTTTTTTATCGGTGGAAAGAAGAATTTTACCTGCAGCATCAAGGATATACGCTTTTTTTATGTGTGGTTCTTTTAATAGATTATCCAAATGAAGTTGTGCTTCATCTTTATTGCTGTGTAACAAATCACTCCGCATTACCCACGAAAATGTTTTTGCCATAGAGGTCATATCAGCAAGATGAATGCTGTCAATTTTGTTCTCGTACATCACTTTTTGTTTGATGTTTTCTTCCTGTAATTTCCGGATTTTTATTAATGCCAAAATGGCTAAAATAATTATTACGAGAAACATTCCCCAAAATACATATTTGATAAAGCGCTTATTTCTCTCAAATAAAACGGATGTTGTTTTGTGAGTTTCGGCGCTTGTTTTATTTATTTCGGTTTTCATAATTACAAAAAATTAAGGATAAACACTGTTTTATATACAAACAATGCTTATCCTTATTATGTTTTTGGGA
>LR026962.1:3152627-3156633 GCA_900498215.1 uncultured Paludibacter sp.
ATGAATGTTTGCTACAACGAAGAGCAGTTGGAAAGTTTTTTGGAAATGGCAACAGAAGTTTCAAAACAGCATCCGGTGGTCATTTCAGAATTCCTCGACCGTTGCAAGGAAATAGAAATTGATGCGGTGGCAAAAGACGGTGAAATTTTGCTTTACGCTATTTCGGAACACGTGGAATTTGCAGGAGTTCACTCAGGTGATGCTACAACGCAGTTTCCGCCGCAAAAAATTTATGTGGAAACCATCCGCAGAATTAAAAATATCGCCCGCGAAATTGCNAAATCGTTGAATATTTCCGGTCCGTTTAATATCCAATTCCTTGCAAGAGATAATTATATCAAAGTGATTGAATGTAATTTGCGTTCGTCGCGTTCGTTCCCGTTTGTTTCCAAAGTGCTGAAAATCAATTTTATTGAACTGGCAACCAAAGTAATGCTCGGAATGGAGGTGGAAAAACCGGAAAAATCGGCATTTGANTTGGATTATGTNGGAATAAAAGCTTCGCAGTTCTCTTTCTCACGTTTACAACTTGCGGATCCCGTATTGAGTGTGGATATGACTTCAACTGGTGAAGTTGGTTGNATCGGCGACAGTTTTTCTGAAGCCATTCTTAAAGCGTTGCTTTCNGTTGGGTACAGAATTCCGAAAAAAGCGGTAATGATTTCGTCGGGAAGTACAAAATCGAAAGTNGATTTGTTGGATGCTTGTAAATTACTNGCTGAGAANGACTATGAACTTTACGCAACAAGAGGTACACAGGTATTTTTNGAAGAAAACGGAGTAAAATCTACGGCTGTACTTTGGCCCGANGAAGAAGGCGCTTTGAATGTGCGTGAAATGATNGCNGATAAGAAATTCGATTTGATTATCAATATACCGAAAGACGTTACCAAACGTGAATTAACCAATGGTTATTTGATTCGCCGCAGCGCNATTGACTTTAATATTCCGCTGGTTACAAACGCNCGNCTTGCTTCCGCCTTTATCACTGCNTTCTGNACGTTGAAAGAGGAAGAGGTGAAGATAAAGAGTTGGGACGAATATTAAGTCAGAAGTCAGAAATTAGAAGTTAGAAATCAGAAGTATGATATTGTACGATATTAGATGTATTTAAAATAAAAGAGGGCAAACTTGGTTTTGTCCTCTTTTTTGTTTAGTTGTGGTAATCTGTAAAATGCTATATCGGGAAATTAAAATCTATATGATATTCTTGTGTTAATACTTACTCCTGTACCATAAACATCATAATATCTAAAATTGGGTTCCAAACCTACATAAAATTTATTTATTTCAAAACCTGCCCCGCACAAAACCCCCACTCCGAAAATATTTGATTCGTTTTCGTATGTTTGATATGAATTATAATATACAATTCTTTCTCCGGCTAAACTTAAGTTCCAAAACCCGCCAAAATTAAGTCTAAAATAATTATTTCTTTTCATTTTGGTTTTGTATTCCACACTCAAAGGTATTTCCAAGTAATGATTTTTTCTCATTTCCGCACTTTGATAATGTTCAATATTTAAAAATCTTAATTCGGGTGTAAAATTCCAATTTTTGTTAATAGGAAAAATGGCGGTAACACCCGCATAATAACCAAATCCATNAAATGGCAAGTCGTCAACCATTTCGTGTATTGTTCCGGCAGATAAACCAAATTGCATTTGCGAAAACATATTTGCTGAAATAGAGCAAATAAAAAGGGATAGAAATAATTTTTTCATAGAACTGTCATTTTAAGATATTAAGATTAATTTAATTTTTTAAAAGAGCATATCAAACTTTAAGGCAGCCGCGAAAACCTCGCACAGCGTAGTAAGAGGATGCGCCGTTGTGATATACAAAAACATTCCCATAACGGAAATCGCCGAAAATAGCGCCGCCCAATTTTCTTATTTCGGAAGGTGTTTTCAACCAACTGGAGGTTTTAATATCAAAATTTCCGAGTTTTTGTAGTTCGCGATATTGTTCTTCGGTCAGTATTTCTATTCCCATTGCTGCCGCCATATCCATAGCGCAATTTTCGGGAGTGAATTCTTTTCTCGATTTCAACGCTTCGCGGTCGTAACATAAACTTCTGCGTCCTTTGGGAGTTTCGGCAGAGCAATCGTAAAAAATATATTCTTCTGTTTGTACGTCATAATTTACTACATCGGGTTCACCTCCGGTTTTCTCCATTTCATTCAGCAATTGGAGTTTTTCGGCGTTTGCTTCCAACTTTGCTTGAACTTCAGCCCAATTTATCTCTTTATGGCGTTGTTTGTTTTTCTCAAAGCGATTTTTAAGCACAGTAAGCAGTTCTTTGCTTTGTTCGGGTGTAAGTGGGTTGGAGTTCATAATGAAATATATAGTTTTGAGATAGGATTTTAATAAATTCACTTNCTCGTTTTACTTAAATANCTTTCATACGTATCCAGCACAAAAGGAACATAACGCAGCGTTTCTTTCGGTCCAAACCTGCCATATTTGCAAACGGGGTCATTATAAAATTCGGGTTTGTTGAGTTGCGATAAATAATATTCAACNTTATCAAACCANATATANCGTTTTTTGCCGTATTTNTCAGCCANTTCCATCGCGTCAATCACGTGTGCGGCGCCTGAGTTATAACTGGCAAGTACAAATTTAATACGCTCGTCTTTNTCNTCAATACGNCGNTAAATCATATCTAAACTTTTGATGTATTCCACNCCGGCGGCAATATTGCTTTCCGGATTACTNAAAGTGGTGTCGTCCAATCCAAACTCGCGCGCTGTTTGCGGCATCAATTGCATAATGCCTCTTGCTCCCGCCCACGAAACNGCATTGTTGTCAAATTCCGATTCGGCATAAGCNACCGCAGCCAGCAATCGCCAGTCCCAACCGATTCTGGATGCGTGTTTTTTGAAAAATTCATCGTAAGGCGATATTGCTCCTTTAGGAATATGGAGTTTTTTATAACTGAAATACGGATTTCTATCCCAATATTTACTAAAAAGGCGGTCGGCAAGACGAACAGTAGCATCTTTTTTAAGCCAGGATTGAATGGTATCGTGCAATAATTTACCGCTTTTACGTATTAACCAACCGTTTTTTTGATTGAAACCGACAGGAATACGACAATCCAAACTATTATCGAATTTNTTTTGCAGCAATGCTTTGTGTCTGTAAGCAAAGGTGTACTGAATTTTTTTATCGCTTACAAGNTGCATCAAATCATCGGTGCTTAGTGAATCATCCGCTAATTTAATAATGATGCCGCCGCCAATTTCATCATTCAGCGATTTTAAACGTTGATAATGGATGGTGTTTTCTTTTACCCAAACTTCTTTTCCTTTGAGTTCGGAAGGATCGGAAACAGCGCGGCGGTTAATATGTTGTACAATAACTAAATACGATTCTTGCTGAGGAAAAACGAAATTAAACTCTTTCTTTAGTTCTTTGGTTTCAAAAGTATTGTAGGCGGCAATGTCTGCTTTATTCTCCCGAAGTTGTTCAAACATTTCGGCATCGGTTTTAGCTATGGTAATTTTTAAAGGGAGATGAAGATAATCGGCAAAATTTTTTATCATTTCATAGTCGTAACCCATTATTTCATCTCTGTAAATAAAATAAGAAGTAGCTCCATATTGTGTTACAACACGAAGTGTGTCTTTGGGTAAAGAATCAGAAGGATAGGANTTTTCTTTTTTATCGGGGAGAGGTGTGTTTTTGCATCCCGAAATTAAGAATACGAAGAGGAGAAATGATAAAAAAAAATTCTTTTGCATTTCAATACCGTTTAAATATATTGTATATTTTCGGGATTTATAGTGTTTAATCCATTCATTTTAAGCCAAACCTGCGCTGTTGCAACTACATCTTTTTGGCAATAAGTTGAAATCCGTTCCAAATTTTTCTCTTTATAATATACGTTTGCNACCTGACTTCCATCAATATCGTCTTTTGGAGTGGGAATGCCAAAAACAGCCGTCAACAGTTTGAGCGAAGTGTAACTTTTATAATCTCCGAATTTCCAATAATCCAA